>JAEIOG010000081.1 GCA_016342495.1 Phycisphaerae bacterium | reverse complement strand
CAAAAAAAAGCTATTTTTGCTACCGCAAATCAGCTTAACACACCTATTCCCTAGACTATGGGATGGTTGTGGAAAAATTTCATTATTTTTAGTTGAAACCCTAATCATGATTGTCACCGAATTACAATCCCAAAGCCATCCAACAGACTCGCCGCCTCCGGCATCGAAAATACCGCTCGTTTAACTTTATTAAACCGCGGATCAATCGCATAATTAAACGCTCCGCTGAAATTCGCACCGGTCAGATTCGTATTGCCAAACCGCGTCATCGCCAAATCCGTCCCATCAAAATTCGCATTACTAAGATTGCAATCCGAAAAATCAATATCATTTGCCCTGCATCGCAGAGTTTCCATTTCCATCAATTTCAATCCCACAAAACTGCAATAGCTGATATTACTATCACTGAACTTCAATTTACTGAAAACACTCGTCGCTTTAGTTGTCCAGTCCACCCCAATAATTTTACAAAACTCAAAACTAGCCTCAACAAAAATACTGTCAGTAACCTTGATCCCGCTCATTTCACAATTCTTAAAAATGCAATTTTCGAACCGGCAATCCTTAAACACACTTTCATAAAAACTGCATTTATCAAAAACACAATCCGTGAAATCCACCTCAACATAAACAACCCGGTCGGCCTGTACCGAAACAAATTCAACCTGTCCATAATCTCCGCCATCAATAATATCAACCACACCCAAAACTCACTTTCCCGGAAACAGCATTTCACTGCAATATTTCATAATCGGATCATGGAAAATCATTACGATAACAGTCGCCATCGAAAGAAATGGCCCATAAGGAATTTCGCGATGGCCTTTTAAAACTAATCTGCCAATCGCCCAGGCGAGGCCAAAAAATGGAGCGATGAAAAATGCGATGGTAGGCGATTGCCAACCCAGTACCGCACCGACACCTGCCATCAAATGTACATCGCCAAGCCCCATAGCTTCACGGTTAAATGCCAGGGTCCCCAGGATTCTTGTAGCCCAGACAACCGCTCCACCAATCATAAAGCCAAAGACACTGCCAGCGACACCGGGTAACCAACTATTAGATTCACAGATGCCCTGCCACCACTTTACGCACAAGCCACCATCACCACAAAGTATTATTGCAAAAGCACTTAGAACAATTGCAGGTGACAAGAAAATTATCTCACGCACCATTTCACGGCGAAAATTAACTTCGATAGGTAAATCATCATAATCAATTTCTTTAAGATCAGGATTATCTTTTTTCATTTGTTCGATGGCTTTTTCCAATTCCATAAAGCTTTGGTCCAGCCATTTAATTTTGACCATAATGACACTGGCGACGATGCCAACCAGAGCAGCAAAAGCAATGGCCGCATTGGCTGGATTAACATAAGGCATTGTCTGAAAACGAGTTGCGACATCTCCAAAAGCATTTGACATCGAAGCCATCCCTGCCGCTATCACACCTACTATAGCCATTGAATAACTCAATCCCAGCGGAATAATCCAATGTTCAGCATCAATCAGCGACGAAGCCAGCAGTACCGAAATAACGAAAATGTGAGCAAAATATACTATGTAGCCACCCTTTTCAAAAAGCGGGATATTTTCGCGAATTCCGGTCTTGAAATATATACAGAAAAGTGACGTAAATATAAGCGCCGTAAGCAGTTCAAACAATGGATAACGGAAAGAAAATGGTTGTTTACACTGACGACATTTACCCTTTAATATGAACCAGCCAACAATAGGAATATTGTCATACCATGGTATATTACGGTCGCAATTCGGGCAACGGCTGGGTGGATAGACCAGAGATATTTCCCGCGGCATACGATATACAACAACATTAAGGAAACTACCAACGCATGCTCCTAGTAAAAACAGGAAAATTATCCAGATAATTGAGGGAATCATATTAATATCCTTGGCACTAATGTGCCGCTAAATTATTGCAATCAAACAGTTTATCTATATTTGACCTGGTGCTGTGACTAGTTCAGGACACCGACCAAAATGGGCAGATGACCTATTTTATCACTGTTGATAGAAGTGGACAAGGGCAAAAAAAGTTAAATATCTTATAGTGGCAAGTAAAATTAAAGTAGACTTTAATCTCAGATAATTTTGAAATGATGTTAAAATATTCAAGGCACTAAAAGTCCCGAAATCGACGCAAATCGACATAAATATACCATAAATAACCGTTTTTTTAGTTTATTTGAACGGACAAAATTGTAACTTAAAGTAGACTTTAACCCTTGATTTGAGTGTTTTTTGAATTATCCGGACAAATTTATTAGCTAGAGCTGCATGGACAGCCCAAGGCGGAAGGTGCAAACTTGGGCTTTGAATGCGAAATCCAATTTCCCAACGGACCGACAACGGGCTATAATGTATTAGCTTGAAGCAACAATTATATTAACATGGAATATTGGAATAGAGGTACTTTATGAGCCAGGATAAAAAGGTTTGCAAATTAGTAAAAGATGAAGCAATCCAGAAAACTGATTCTCAGAAATTTAAAAAAATAGTTCAGGATGCCAAATATTTTTGTAAAAAATGCGGGCATGTAGCATGTAGCCAACAGCAAATTTGCAAGCCAGAAAACTTAGAATAGGCACTTATCATATATAATTCCCAACGAAGGGGAATGTTTAATTATCGCTAATGGAATATTTACCCATGGACATCAGTTTTTTATATCGCAGGTCCAAAAGTTTTTCTGTACTTAAACCTTTAAGCTCACGTATTTTACGAACAATATAATTCTCAAGATTATATGCTGCCTCATGGTGATTACGATGTGCACCGCCCAATGGCTCAGGAATAACATCATCTACAATACCCAAACCCTTCATATCGGTACTGGTCAGTTTCAAAGCAACGGCAGCTTCGGCGGCCTTATCACCGGATTTCCATAAAATCGCCGCACAGCCTTCCGGACTAATAACTGAGTACCAGGCATACTCCATCATTGCATAACTATCGCCCACGCCTATACCTAAAGCACCGCCAGAACCACCCTCGCCTATTACTACGCAAACAATTGGTGTTTTCAGACGGGACATTTCCATCATATTAACCGCAATAGCTTCAGCCTGACCCCGCTCTTCTGCTCCGATACCGGGATAAGCACCCTGGGTGTCAATGAGGCAGACAACCGGCAGACCATACTTTTCTGCTAACTTCATTTTTTTCAAGGCTTTACGATAACCTTCGGGATGGGTACAGCCAAAGTTACAGGCGATTTTTTCCTTGGTATCGCGGCCTTTATTCTGGCCAATCAGCATAACTCGTTCCCGACCTATGCGGCCAAAACCTGATATTATAGCTTTGTCATCAGCAAAAAACCTATCACCATGGAGCTGCTGAAAATCCTTGACCATCAAATCCATATAGTCTGGCAGCAATGGCCTTTGTGGATGACGGGCAATCTGGACAGTTTCCCAGGGGGTCAAATTATCAAAAATTTTCTGGGTCAATCTGACCTGATTTGATCGCATTTCACGGATTTCAGTGTTATAATCCACCTTTTTGGCGATCTGAAGAGCTTTTAGCTCATTGATCTGATTTCCCAGATCAGCTATTGGCTTTTCAAAATCAAGGTATTTCTTATCCACATCAGCGTTTGAATCATAAAAACCGTTAATCGGCTCGGTGTTCTCTGGCATCGAATATATATTTCCTATATTAAGCCCTTATATACTACTAGTATATATTTTGGCGGTCTATGCTTATTTTGATAAAGGTAATGAAAAGCAACGTGAATAGCAAGAAAAAATTTGACATCAAAGCCGCTTAAAGATACTCTAAGACAATTATTTCCCACCACGATAAATGAGTATAAGATTATGAAAATCAATGATTTAGACAATATAGCGATACTAGGGATGGGGCTGCTGGGCGGTTCTTTGGGGATGGCTATCGAAAAAACCATGCACCAGGTTACCCGAACCGGTTATAGCCGTAGCTTAAGTTCGGCGGAAAAAGCCAAGAAAAGCGGTGGTTTGGATATAGTTTGTGAAACTGTGCCAGAAGCAGTAAAAGATGCCCAGTTGGTGGTGCTGTGCTCACCATTGGGAACTTTTGAAGGTTTGATGGAGGCGATGGCTGACCATCTGAAACCTGGCTGTATTGTAACTGATGTTGGCAGTACAAAAGTATTGCCAAGAGATTTAGCGAAAAAAATATTACCAAAGCATGTTGAATTTCTCGGCTCACACCCGATGGCCGGCTCAGAACAGCAAGGTGTGGATTTTGCGATGGCTGATTTATTTGAAGGGGCCAACTGCATTTTAACACCAGAAAAGAAAAACAAAGTTGAGACATTAAAATTTCTGCATGACTTCTGGTCAACGCTGGGAATGATGGTTTGCGAGATGACTCCAGCGGTTCATGACAAGACGGTAGCGGCGATTAGCCATCTGCCACAGGTTATCGCCGCATCGCTGATGAATATTTCCAAAGAAAAACAAATGGAAATCTGCGGCAAAGGCTTTTTGGATACGACTCGTATCGCATCAGGCCCGGAAGGTATGTGGCGTGATATATTAATGAGCAATGCCGGCAATGTCGCCGACAATATTGATAGAATGATAAATGAGCTGTCTTCGGTGCGTGATATTTTACGCAAAAATGACGATAAAAAAATATACAATAAACTCGGCAAAGCACGAGCCAAACGTAGTGAATTGCTTAAGCAGAAATTGCGGACGCGCGAGTTGTTGAGTTAGTAATTTATAGAACGCGGATTGGGTGGGTTTTGCGGATGTTCGCTGATGAATTCTGATTAACGACCATTTTCGTGGCATTACGAAAATGGTAAATTATAACCATGGATCGTGGCTGGCTACGCTAGACTAATGCCACCCCGATAGCTCAGATGAAATATACACAAGCGGAACGCTTGTGCTAATTATTATATTTTTAAATGACAAGCTGGAAGCTTGTCCTACTTACATTAGGAACATTTTTAGAAATGATACATCACATTGAAGTCTTTACAAAAGACAAATACGTAGATGCTCACGGTTGTGAGATTTTACATGATATCGCCCAGCTGGGGATAGAATCGGTTAAGTCGGTTCATGCAATCCGGGTATTTCTAGTTGAAGGCGATTTGAATGAAGGCCAAATCACTAAAATTGCTCAGGAACTGTTAGCTGACCCGGTAACTGAAGGTTATAATATCGGCAGTACAGAACTGGCAGAAGACAAAACCAACCTGACCCAGATTGAAGTATATCTTCAGCCGGGGGTAACTGATCCGGTTGCGACATCAGCAATGATGGCGATTGCGGATATGGGTATAACTGTCGATTCGCTTCGTACCGGAAGGAAATATCTGTTCGAAGGCGAGTTGACCGAAGGTCAGAAAGAAACTATTGCCAGTCGCATACTTGCTAATGACTGCATTGAAGAAGTCATCTATGGCGGTGAAGAAGAACCACCAAGTCCACATCTTAATCCTTACAAGCTGAATCTTATCACAACTCATATCTGTGGCTTAAGCGATGATGAGCTTATGGAACTAAGTAAGAAAATGGATATGTTCCTGAACTTAGCTGAGATGAAAACTATTCAGGAACATTATCAAAAGATGGGGCGTGAGCCTCGTGATATCGAACTTGAAATGATCGCCCAGACCTGGAGCGAACATTGCGTACATAAAACATTCCGGGGTGAAATCGAAACAACCACTATCGATGCCAACGGCAAAGAAGTCGGCAAAGAAATAATGAATAATTTGCTCAAGAGCACGATTGCCAAGGCAACATTTGAACTTGATAAAGACTGGTGTATCTCAGTATTTGAAGATAATGCCGGGGTAGTTGAATTTGATGATGAATATGCTGTTTGTATCAAAGTGGAAACGCATAATCACCCATCAGCTATCGAACCTTATGGTGGAGCAGCCACCGGTATTGGCGGATGTATTCGCGACCCGATGGGAACTGGCCTGGGTGCCAAGCCTATCGCTAATACCGATGTGTTCTGTTTTGCCGCACCTGATAAAAAGCTGGAAGAACTGCCCGCAGGTGTATTGCATCCAAGACGGGTTATGAAAGGCGTGGTTGGCGGCGTGCGTGATTATGGCAATCGTATGGGTATCCCAACGGTTAATGGTGCGGTATTATTTGATGATCGCTATATGGGTAACCCACTGGTATTCTGTGGCAATATCGGTATCATGCCAAAAGATAAATGTTTTGGCGATGCACAAGAAGGCAATTATATAGTTGTCTTTGGAGGAAAGACCGGTCGTGACGGTATTCATGGGGCGACATTCAGCTCTGGTGAAATGACTCACGAACACGAAGACCTGTTTTCACATGCGGTTCAGATCGGTAATGCCATTACAGAAAAGAAAGCATTGGATGTTATGCTACAGGCTCGTGATGAAGAGCTTTATGTAGCGATTACCGATTGTGGAGCTGGCGGGCTAAGTAGTGCTGTTGGCGAAATGGGTGAAAAACTTGGTGCAATTGTCGATCTTGACAAAGTACAATTAAAATATGATGGTTTGAACTATACCGAAATCTGGATTTCAGAAGCTCAGGAAAGAATGGTAGTTTCTGTGCCACCAGAAAAGCTGGATAGATTAATGGAATTGTTTGAATCGGAAAATGTTAATGCGACAGTCATTGGTACATTTGGCAATAATGGTCAACTGGAACTTCGCTATGAAGGAACAACGGTTGGCGAACTGGACATGAAATTCCTGCATGATGGTTTGCCAAAATATACTCGCAAGGCTGTATGGCAGGAAAAGGCATTGACTGAGCCAATAATCGAAGAAAAAGAAGATTATACTGATATTTTGACAAGCATTCTGGGTGATTATAATGTCGCAAGTAAAGAATGGGTCATTCGCCAATATGACCATGAAGTTCAGGGTGGCTCGGCGATTAAGCCATTGGTTGGTATTGAAAATGATGGGCCTGGCGATGCAGCAGTTGTAAGGCCACGCATTGAAAAGGATCAGGCTATTGCTATCAGCAGCGGCATATGTCCACAATTCAGCGACATTGATCCTTATTGGATGGCGATGGCGGCGATTGATGAAGCCGTAAGAAATGTTGTAAGCGTAGGCGGCAGACCCGACCGGATTTGTATTCTGGATAATTTCTGCTGGGGTAACTGTGACAAAGCCGACCGGTTGGCTGGTTTGGTAAGAGCGGGTAAGGGCTGTTATGATGCGGCGATGGCTTATGAAACACCATTTGTCAGCGGTAAGGATTCATTAAATAATGAGTTCCAGACCGATAATGGCCAAACAATTAATATTCCAGGTACACTTTTGGTTACGGCGATGACACTGGTTGATGATGTCAATAAATGCGTAACGATGGATTTAAAAAATGATGGCAATGTTATCATTCTAGTGGGCCAGACCAAAGATGAACTGGGTGGCTCGTTCTATTATAAATTGAATGGCCAACTCGGTGCTAATGTACCTAAGGTTGATTTGAAAGCCGGGCCTGCAAATGCTAAAGCGGTAGCTGATGCGATTGCAAAGGGTTTGGTTCGCAGTTGTCATGATCTAAGTGAAGGCGGGTTGGCTGTGGCACTTGCTGAAATGGCTTTTGCTGGTGGACTTGGTGTTGAAGCTGATATTGATGCTGTTGTAACAGATATGGATAGAGCTGATAAGATTATCTTTAGCGAAAGTTGCAGCCGTTATCTTTTGGAAGTAAAACCGGAAAATGTCAGTGGCATTATGGAAGCGTTAAGTGGAATTAAAGTAGCTGAAATTGGCAAGGTTAATAATAGCGGCAAGGTTGTATTTAACTATAAAGGCAAGAAAGTTATTGACGCAAATAATGTTAGCCTTAAAGATGCATGGCAGAAGCCATTGGCCTGGTGAGTGCTACCCGCAAGGCGAACTCATTAATGATATTTTTGAAATTTACCGGTGTCGTTGCCACCTGCACTCGTCGGCTTCGTGCAAAAATTAAAATATGATTTAAGAATACAAACAGCGTGGGCATGGCCCACCCTATAAATAAAGAGAAATATAAAAATGGCAAATGTAAAAGTATTGGTTTTACGGACAGCTGGGACAAATTGTGATATGGAGACATGTCACGCATTTGAATTAGCTGGTGCGACAACTGAAAGAGTACACGTAAATGAAATGATTAAGAATCCGGCAATGTTGAAGGAATATCAGGTGTTGGCGTTGCCGGGTGGGTTCAGCTATGGCGATGATATTGCAGCTGGCAGAATTCTAGCTAATCAGCTATTAAATCATTTCAGCAATGAAGTTAAAGAATTTATCGCTAGTGATAAACTGGTATTGGGAATCTGTAATGGTTTCCAGGTGCTGGTAAAAACAGGATTGCTGCCGGGGACAAACGTCGATTGCGGCAATGCAATTCAGCAGGCTACAATAACCTGGAATGACAATGGCAAGTTTGAAGATCGCTGGGTTTATCTTGAACCGGGAACCGAAAATTGCGTATTCGTCGAAAAAGGTAAACGTATTTATCTGCCTATCGCTCATGGCGAAGGCAAGGTTTGTTTTGCAAATGACGAAATATTTAACGCAGTCAAAGATAATGGGCAGGTCACATATCGTTATGTAGATGCCGATGGCAACTTTGGTGGTTTTCCAGTTAATCCCAATGGTTCGACTGACCATATCGCTGGAATTTGTGACCCGACGGGCCGGGTAATGGGTTTGATGCCCCACCCGGAACGATTTGTGCATAAAACCCATCATCCACGCTGGACTAGAGATAATGTTGAGATAGCCGACGGGTTGTCGGTCTTTACTAATGCGGTCGGGTATTTTGAGTAAGCTGGTTTAAAAAGAATTATCCGGGCTATGACTAAAACCTTCAGTATAGTTATAGCCCTTTTCTTAAATAGGATGTTCCGTGAATAAAAAAGCTTTGGGATATATTAGTGTTTTATCATTGCCTGTGCTTTATCTGGCTTGCGGGATTTTGGGAATGCTACAATACCAGGCGATTGATGACCGTTGGGTTTGCCAGATTGTATCGGGGCAATATTTCCCAGCTGACTATCATTTGATCTCAACATCATCTTTCCTAGGTTATGGCCTATGGTCATTATACCAGTTTAATGCCAATATATCGTGGTATGACTGGATCATATCTATTGCGAACTGTCTGGCTGCAGGATATATATGCTATGTATTTTTTGTACACAATAGAGAGAAATTAATAAAGCTCTTGCCTTTGGCCTGTCTGATTATCTGCGGGTATCGATTCTTCAATACCGGTTATACTGTGGCGGCATCTTTTCTGGCCGGTGCGGCGGTATTGCCATTGATAGTGCCAGGCGTTAAAGTAAGTAAAAGTATGAAATTTTTTTCAGGAGTGCTTGTTGTTATTGCTTTGCAGTTTCGCCCTGAGATGGCCATAATCACAATAGCATTGGCTTTTGGTTATTATGTTGTTGTAAAGCTTATTCAGAAATCCAGCTGGTCCAAACCTGATTTAATTAAATTTATTCGTGAAAACAAGTTCATTATCATTTTGCTTTTGTTTGCTTTTATTTTTAAATATTGGGGTAATAGTCTTTATGATACAAAATATGCATCGATAGTAAAACCGAGCTACAAAATAGGAGATTTTGGGCTGCGGGGTTATAATGAAAAATGGCAAGGGTATAATATTACAGAGAATGAATTTTTGTTGTTAAATTATGGGATTGTCGGGCCAAATGGTTATAAGCTGTCAGGTATCGAAATGAAAGATTTGATAAGCAGCTATGAAATCGACTGGGGGAAAAGGATTGCCAAAGGGATAAAAAACACCATAAAAGATTTGAGTAATGGGAGGAATTACGGCCTGCTGGCATTAATAATATTATGTATTAGTATATTCCCGAATAACAACAGCATAGTGATGCTTCTGCTGGCGATGGGACTTATCTGGGTAACAGGGGTTGTTGGCTGTAAGATGAGTTATAGATTTGCTTTGCCAATAGGTAGCCTGGCCGGGATGGTCGCGATCTATCACATGCAAACAGGAATAAAGACGCGTTGGATACAAAAGATATTGATGGCTGGATTGCTTTTGGTTATCGGGATAAATATGTTTAGCGAAAGCCAAAGGCTGGGGAAAGCTTGTCAAGACCAAAGCACAGTAAATCCAGAAGTTAAAGCAGTAACTCAATATTGCATTGATAATCAGGTTGATAATGTGGTGTGCTGGGGGCCATTATTTTCTCATGATAATAAAAAGCTTTTCCACAAAGCTCAGGTGGCACCAGAGATCAATTCATTTTGTATGTTTGGCTGGCCAACATTATCACCGAATAATATAAACCATATCAAAGAAAAACTAAATGATGACTATAGCGGTTTTTATGAAGTAAACCGACACTATTGGCTATTGAAAAATATACCGCAAAGCTATCTGGAAAATTGGCTACAGGATCAAAATGCTAACCTTAAGGTCGAATTAGTTCTGGAAACAGCAGGGACTCGTTTATTTAAGATAACCGAACATAAATCACGATAATAATATTATTTATTTTGCCACATCACTACGGCTAAGGCTATGGAACATAGTTTGGTTTCCATTGAATCGGCTCTTGATGTGATGACGATGGGGATTTTAGCGCCGGCGATAATGCCGGCCATCGGGCCATTGCCCCAGAGCTGGATAGCTTTATAGAGGATGTTGCCAACACCGATATCATTAGTTATGAGCACGTCGGCCTGGCCGGCGACCTGGCCATCAACACCTTTGACATGGGCAGCGTGACGCGAAAGTGCAACGTCAAGTGAATAGGCACCTTCGACAACGCAACCGGTAATCTGGCCTTTTTGATTCATCTCAGTAAGAGAACAGGCGTCCTGAATAGAAGCATGAGGGGAATCAGGGGTTTTCTTTTCGATAAATGACAGCAGTGCGACTTTTGGACATTCATTGCCAAAAGCATGAGCGACATCAACACAATTCAGCAGAATGTCTTTTTTACGAGCCAGGTCAGGTTCGAGATTAGCTCCGGCATCAGACAGAATGACGACACGGTCCTGGCGAGCCATATTGGCGACAGCAACATGACTTAACGCCCGTTCACTGCGGAAACCATATTCTTTACGCAGGACAGCTTTGAGAATTTCACTGGTGTGAGAATGGCCTTTCATGAGTATGTCGGCTTTGCCATCACGGATAAAATTCAGGGCACCATCGATTGCGGCATTTGATTCTTTGAAATCAACAATGGTAAGCTTGCGAGTATCAATGGAAAGCTCGTCAGCGACGATATTAATTTTATCGACATCGCCAGTAACGATACCCTTGACCATCCCCCGCAGGACAGCATGATATAGAGCTTCCAGGGCGGCATGGTCGGAGCCATTGGCCAAAATGACGGTAGGGATAGGGTTTAGATTTTCGGCAAAAGCTAAAATTTCTTCTGTACTGGTAATCATTTTCTGTCCTTATATGTAGAGAAACAGCAGGGTCAAAGCAGAATGTCGTAGATAAGTGAATCGTTGAAGCTATATTAACTTTTAACGTTATTACCCCGGCTTTTGCGCTTCGGGCTGCTGTTTAGTAAAGCCAAATGCCATCAGGTAATTTTGGCTAATATGAATTATTATTGAATGCTTTGAGCACCTTTTAGGATTGCGTCAGCATTAACCTGTAACATTGAGTGGTAACGTTTGGCTAAAACATCGCAAAGGCAATCGCAAGCCATCTGGGGACTGAGAAAGCTATGACTCTGAAGAAAAATGCCCAATGCAACCATATTAGCACTTTTAGGGCTATCAAGGGCAATAGCAATATCATCAATAGGAGCGGCGATTACTTCAATGTCATCACGATCAATAGCATTGTCAATTTTTGAAGTATTAACAATAATTTTACCACCGGACTTAAGCTTAGGCAGAAATTTACTGAAAGATGCTTTATTTAAGACAATCAAAGTATCGGGATTAATAACCATAGGGTTTGCAATCGGGTCGGTGCCCAGGCAGACCATGCAATTAGCAGTGCCACCACGGACTTCAGCGCCATAAGCGGGCATGTAGGTAACATTAAGATTATTTTTCATGGCAGTCTGAGCCAGAAGTTTGCCCAAAAGCATGATGCCCTGGCCACCAAAACCAGCGATAGTAATTTTTTCTTGAAAACTATTAGTCATAGATTAGCCCTTTAGCTTGCCTAATGGGAAAGTTTTAGTCATTTGTTCGGTAATGTGTTTTTTTGCGTCAACAGGAGACATACGCCAATAAGTAGGGCATGGCGAAAGAATTTCAACCATATTAAAGCCATTTTCGCCATCGAGTTGTCTTTGGAAAGCGTGCTTGATGGCTTTTTTGGTTTTGCGAATATTGGCAGGATCGGTAATAGCACATCTTTCGATATAAGTAGCACCCGGCATAATAGACAGGATTTCGGCCATCTGCATTGGATAGCCTTCTTTGAGCGGGTCACGCCCATTTGGACAAGTCGAGGCAATCTGGCCAACCATAGTAGTTGGAGCCATCTGGCCGCCAGTCATGCCATAGATTGCATTGTTAACAAAAATGACAGTTATATCTTCGCCTCGATGGGCGGCATGCATAATTTCAGCACAACCGATAGAAGCAAGATCGCCATCACCCTGGTAGGCAAAAATAATATGGTCGGGTTTGACGCGTTTCATGCCAGTAGCAACAGCAGGAGCGCGGCCATGAGCAACTTCGACCATGTCAATATTAAGATAATTATAAGCCAAAACCGAGCAACCAACCGGGGCTATGCCAATGGTTTTATGACGAATATCAAGTTCGTCGATGGTTTCAGCGATAAGCCTGTGAGCGACGCCATGACCACAACCTGGGCAATAATGGGTCTTGCGGTCATAAAGGCTTTCGGGTTTTTCATAAACTAAGGTAGACATTTATATATTCCTTTGTACAAAGGGAATTAAATAGTTATTTTAAGTTTTCTTCGATTTTTTCAAGCACGGCTTCGACAGTGGGTACAGAACCTCCGGCACGACCATAAAAGTCAACAGGCGATGCGCCATTGACAGCTAATCGAACATCTTCAACCATTTGGCCATAACTAAGCTCTACGGCAAGGAATTTTCGGCCTTGTCCGGCAAGTGCGGCAATCGGTTTGGCAGGAAAAGGCCAAAGCGTAATCGGACGGAATAAACCGACTTTGAGTCCTTTTTTGCGTGCTTTTCTGATCGCTGAGCTAGCAATGCGTGAAGCGATGCCATAAGCGACAACAATCAGGTCAGCATCTTCAGTGTCGGTAGCTTCAAACCGAACTTCGGTGTCCCGTATAATCTGATATTTAGCCTGAAGCCTTAAATTATGATTTTCAAGGACATTGTCACCAAGAAAAAGCGAGTTTACGATATTAGGTGATCGATCTTTGAGATTACCCAGAGCCCAGCTTTTATCGGTTTGGATAGGCGGGCGTTTTTTGGCAAAGACATCAACAGGTTCAATCATTTGGGCCAGGATACCATCACCAATGACCATAACCGGGCCACGATATTTGTCGGCCAGGTCAAATGCGTCATACATCAGGTCTGCCATCTCCTGAACGGAATTACCGGCCAGAGCAATATGATAATAATCTCCATGGCCACCGCCACGTGTAGCCTGAAAATAATCTGATTGAGAAGGTTCGATATTGCCCAGTCCCGGTCCACCGCGCATCATATTAACGATAACGGCGGGCAATTGAGAGCCGGCAAGATAGCTAATACCTTCCTGCTTAAGGCTGATACCTGGCGACGATGAGCTGGTCATAGCTCTTGCACCGGTAGCAGCGGCGCCATAAACCATATTAATTGCGGCTATTTCGCTTTCGGATTGAACAAAAACACGACCTTCTTCAGGCATGCGTCTGGACATATATTCAGGTATTTCGTTCTGAGGCGTGATCGGATAGCCAAAAAAGGCATCCAGGCCCGCTTGTATTGCAGCTTCAGCAACAGCTTCGTTGCCACACATGAGTACTTTTTCGCTCATGTTTACTCCGTAGATATAAAGTTAAGAGTTAAAAACTGATAGTGAAAAGTTACATTATGAGTTTTTTACTTAATATAGTTAATCACGATACACTTTGATGATGACTTCTGGGCACACCATTGCACACATTGAGCAACCGATGCATTTATCTTCATATTCAAAAACCGCGGGGAAATAGCCACTGGCATTGGTTTCCTGGCCAATAATAATGCAATTTTTAGGACAAGCCTCTATGCATAAGTAGCAACCCTTGCAGCGGTCGGTGTTGATTTCTATTTTGCCTGCCATTTTCTTTGGTAATCTCCAATATCTGGCTTAATTATAGTTAGTCGTCCAATGATTCTATAACTTAGATTCTCAAGTGTAAAGTAAAATGCCCAGCTTATCAGTTGATATTAGACGGCATTTTCATAAATGCTTTAGAGACAAAAGGATATGAGTGGAAAAAGTTGCGGTTTTCTTTGCATTTATTGCAATAATTACGAATTCCATATAGTTAAATGGAATTAATTACGAATACCTACGTGTTGACAAAAAGACATGGATGAGAGATAATAATTTAATGGCCATCTAATGCTGGCATTAAAATACTAAATAACAGGGATTGTTAGAATGATAGATGAACCGGACTATATTCTGGATATCAGCTCCCAGCCTGTAAAAGAAGGATCGGGCAGAGACGCTGAAAAACACGAAATTGACCCCAAAGGCAGGAATTTCATTAGCATAATGTTTGAATGCTGTAACTTATATCAGCGAATTTATAAAAATAAAGCTGGGACCGCTTATGAAGGACGCTGCCCGAAGTGTATGAGACCGGTTACAATAAAAGTCGGACCGGGCGGCTCGAATAATCGGATATTTAGAGCGACATAGCCATACATAACCAGCCCACATCAAAACAGCAGGCCCAAATAGCTGCAAGGAAAAACATTAATGAACTACATATTATGGGCTGTAACAGCTATCGCCCTGCTGGTTTCGGCCAGTAAAAACAAAGCTAAAACTATTAAATCGCTCAAAATCGCATTCAAACGCCTAAAAAAAATAACACCATTATTTCTTGTCGTGATGACTATTTACGCATTGACAGTTTCTTGCGTATCAACAGAATTCATTGATCACACTATTGGCCAGGGAAGCGGGATGGTCGGAATGTTCATCGCCTTGGGACTGGGCTCAATAGCCCTTATGCCGGGATTCGCGGCGTTTCCGCTTTGTGCGGGGCTTTTATCACAGGGGGTTTCATACACAGTATTAGCTACCTTTTCGATGGCATTAATGAATGTCGGCATCGTAACGTTTCCACTGGAAGTGAAATATCTGGGTATAAAGGTTGCGATAGTAAGAAACGTTATCGGGATAATTATTTCCCTGCTGACAGGTTTGATCGTTGGCATTGGATTTGGGGAGATAACATTTTGAAAATCATTAATAAACTCAAAAAAATCTGGATGCATATCATAATCGCAAGTTTTGTGATTTTCATTGGTATTTCCGCCCTGACAGGTTACGAAAAAGGAATACAAACGAGTACCGCTTTTACTGATGTAGTAATCGATATGTTAACGATCCTGCCATGTGCATTTATTTTAATCGCCTTGTTTGAAACATGGGTCAGTCGCGAAATGGTTATCGATCACCTTGGAGATGGTGCAGGATTTAAAAGCTATATCTGGGCCATACTGCTTGGTGGCATGAGCGTTGGAGGGATATATGTTGCATTTCCGTTGGTATACAGTTTGTTTCGCAAAGGCGCATCGTTAAAAATCATCTTCTGCATCATCGGTTTTGCCGGTGCGTGCCGCATACCTATGACTATTTTTGAGATATCATGCCTGGGATGGAAATTTACCTGTATCAGACTTACCAGCGCAATACTAATGCTTCTGATAGCAGGGACAGCAATGGGTGCAATCCTTGAAAAAAGAAATTATCAAATCACAGAAAACTGAGTAAATTCCAATACGGTTTAAATGCAGGTCAAAATATACCCATCCACAAAACCACTAAATCGTAACATTTTAGCGATGTGAAGCAAGCAACGGCCAGTAGCAACAAACCGCTAATTCATATCTCAAATACTATTATTGCAAGAGTAATGCAAACTTTTCGGTCTGGCTTAATTCATTAGCCGTTGGCAACAAGACAAGCAGGATGCTTGTCCTACATATGGCTAAAATATTACACTAAATCAAATAATAAAGATAGAACAAAACACTTGTCAAGAAAATATAAAAAAGTTAGCTTACTGATACATGACCAGCAAGCTAACAAGTTCAGAGAATGATTTTCGTAATTGTATTTGTATTTATTTTCAGGCAGAGATAAGCTGATGGGACTTATGGTCTTCGATAGCATCAAAGACGCTGGCAACGCTGTCTATAATGAGGTCTGGAGCGAAAGCATGTTTGGATAAATCCTGCTTTGAGGTATTTCCTGATAAAACTAAAATGGTACCATATCCCATCTGCAAGCCACCTAAAATATCGGTTTCCATCGTATCACCAATCATATAAGTGCCCATTGTTTCAAGTCCAAGTTCTTTTCTAGCCATCCGCATCATAACCGGACTGGGTTTTCCGACACTAAAAGCTTTGACCCCGGTAGCAGCTTCGATCATTGCAACAATAGCACCGCAGCCTGGGCGAATCCCTTTGTCGGTTGGGCAAACCGGGTCGGTATTTGTCGCAATGAGCTTTGCGCCATTTGCGACCATCTGGACAGCTTTTTCAATCATATCAAAATTGATAGTTCGGCCTTCACCAACAATAACAAAATCAGGATCATTATCGACAACAGCATAGCCATTACGGTTAAGGGCGGTTAATAGGCCGCCTTCGCCAATGACATAAGCTGTGCCATTTGGTTTATGGGAATCGAGAAATCGTGCAGTAGCCATCGCACAGGTAAAAATATGTTTTTCCTGAACTGGTAAATTAAATCTATGAAGCTTAGCGACAACATCACGGCGGGTGCGTTGACTGTTATTCGTTAGAAAACAAAATGGAATATTTTTTTCAATGAGAGTATTAACAAAAATATCGGCCCCATGGATGAGCTCTCTACCTTTGTATATGACGCCATCCATGTCGATCAAGAATCCTATGTTCATTATTTATTTTTCCTTATGTGAATCAAAAATATCATTTATGACACTTTTTTTAATAACAAATGCTATATAAGTAATAAAGCAAACATCGTGCCAAAACATTAATAAAACAGATTATATTGAAACAACACCTAAATAATGTAAATTCGTGGCATTATTTAAGATGAGATATATTTTTACCTGGCATCTTGATATTCAAACATATGCAATAGTGTTACATTTTTGAAGTTTTAACTAAAATGAACTACAGTTTTGTAGTTTATGTTAAATAAATGAAGAATAATGGTTTATTTTCAACCAAATGGTATAAAATATTGGTGTGCAGGGGCAGGTATTGGCATCTATTGGGTAAATTAAAACTATGTGAACACCATGGATCAGCAAAAATCCATGCCCCTTTTTTTATTTTAAATCTTCCCAGAGTTTGTCTTCTGCTGTTTTGAATTTCCCCAGAGAGGTTTGCAATTCGGCGATTGCGGATTTTATATTTTCGGTATTGGTTGAATCATCAGACAATAGGCTTCGCAGGGTTTCAACGGCATTGTCAACACGTTCAGCACCGGTGGCAAAGGCACCGGCAGTATCGACCATGGCTTGCAGGCGAACTTCTTTTTCTTTTGGCTCATAAAGAAGTTTCCATGGGGCCCGACGAACTTCGCGGCTAACAAGTTTCATATTCGATGATACCTCATGAAAGTTGGCAATAATGCCATCAAGTTTTTGCTTGTTTACTTCGGTTCTATCACATAATTTATCACCAAAAGCTTTAAAGCTGACTAAAGCAGAATCTGCGGTAATGATAGCAGTATCTATTTTAGCTAATGAACCCTGAACCTGTTTCATTAAAACAGGTATGTCTTTTTCAAGTGCGCCTGTGACCTTATTTAATGATCTCAGCGTAGCTAAAAAATCAGGCTTGGCATTGTCAATAAGATCATCGGCACTGGCAAGAGTATTATCCATCTGTATTAAAGTTTTGTTGAGTCTGACAATCAGGCCCTGCTGATTTTCATTATCCAGTTGACTATCAATTTTTTGGGTTGCCTTATCGAGATTATCGACAATGCTTATCATATTTTCCATAAAAGAATCATTGCTTTGAGCATCGAGATGATAATCAAGCTTTGCGGTTATCTGGCTAAGATTAGTTGATGTGTTGGCAAGAGAAGCGAAAATCGAATCTTTATTTTCACGATTAATTTCATATTTCAACCTGGCAAAAAAACTTTCAGAACTATCAGGGTCAAATTCCTTGGTGATAGTTGTCATAAGGTCATCGCCAAGAGCAATATCAACGGTTTGTCCATCGGCTATCAACTTGCCCTTCGAGCCAAGGTCATCGATAACCAACATGGTCTGACCACCAAGCACATTGCTATAGGGGATAAGTTTGCAATCATCATAAACACGATAGACTTCAGGCAATCGCATGGTAAACTGCACTTTAAAATTACCCGAAGATATGTCAGCCTCTGTTGGGTCGGCAAGTTTGGTTTTAGTAACAACGCCAACTTTAACCCCGCCAAGATAAACTGGAGAACCCTTCATAAGCCCTCTCAAGCCGGTTTGATAAGGTAGACGTATCGTCAACTGCTGTTGATCAGAAGCCATTGTGCTCCAGTCAGCCAGAGCAACAACGACATAAATCGCCAAAGCCAAAATAGCTGTAACGACGATGCCAACAATTAATTCATTTTTCTTTGTATTAGCCATAATTATATATATCCCACTATTTACACCAACAAAGCTTACTATCTTCATTGACAGCTAAAAGGTCTTCTTCATAATCACTATTTACTATACGCTGAGTAATCGGGCCATCAGCATCGCCCCGGAGAAATTGTCTGATGAGCAATTCCGTTTCATTTGTGACATTATTAATATCGCTATCACGTAAATCTTCAAATTCTCTTCGAGTACCGATTTTCAGAACTTTACCTTTATCAAGCATACATATCCTGTCTGCGATGGTAAATGCCGAATCCATTTCATGGGTAACAACAACGCTGGTAACATGTAATTTCCGGGTAAGGTCAATAATAAGCTGGTCGATCTGAGCACTGGTGACCGGGTCAAGGCCAGCAGAAGGTTCATCATAAAATAGAATCTGAGGGTCAAGGGCAATGGCCCGGGCCAAACCTGCACGTTTTTTCATACCGCCACTGATCTGGGCAGGCAGTTTGTCGGCATGTTCGCGTAAGCCGACAAGTTCAAGCTTAATTTTAACAATAATTGAAATCGTTGATTCATCAAGGGCGGTATGTTCTCGCAGGGGTAAAGCGACATTATTACCGACGGTAAGTGAATTAATGAGGGCTCCGGACTGGAAAAGAATACCGAATTTCTTTTTGGTTTCAGTAAGTTGTTTTTTGTTAAGGTCGCAAGTCCGCTTTCCGAAAAGTTCTACATGGCCCTGATCGGGCAGCATCGAACCGATAAGATGACGCAGTAAAGTGCTTTTGCCACAGCCACTGCCACCCATAATGACCATTATTTCACCCTGATTAACATCAAGATTAACACCATCCAGAACAGTCTGACAACCAAAGGTTTTGGCAAGACCGCATATACGAATCAGGGGCCCGGTTGTCTCGCTGGTATTGATCATTATGATGTATCTCCCGTAAATGTATCAGACAAGCCAGCCATAAGAATAAAAGATAAGAGTAAAAACAGCAGCAGCAGAAATAATAGCGACTATGCCATAAACAACAGTGTTGGTGGTAGCCTGGCCAACACCGGCAGAGCCCTGGCATGGCTTAACTGAAAGCCCCAGATGGCAGGCAATCAGACCAATAAGTAAGCCATAGACAAAAGCTTTAATCAAGCCGGTAATAAAACCCATTGATGTAACAGCCAACCTGGTTGTCTGCAAGAAAACATCACTATCAAGTCCGAGTTTTATGCCGGTTAACATTCCGCTTGCGACCATAACAACATCAGCTAAGATCGTAAGTAAAACTGTCATAATCACAGTAGCAACTAATCGCGGGACAACCAGAAAACGAATCGGATCAAGGGCCATAGATTCCAAAGCTTCAATTTCTTCGGAGGTCGACATCGTCGCCAGTTCAGCGGCGATACTGGCCCCGGCAAATCCACTGAGAACAATAGCGGTCATCAGCGGACCAAGCTCACGAAAAGCAGCGATAGCATTAATGGTAGCGATCTGGTCAGCCTGGCCAAATTGATCGAGTTGATTAAACATCTGCAAAGGCAAAATAACACCAATAGCAGACATAACCAAAAAAATGATAGGTATAGCCCTGATACCAACGCGTAGCATCTGATCAACCAGAGCGATTCTTGATGCCTTTCGCAATTGTATCACTTCGATTGAAATCTGTTTAGATGAATTACCAAACAAAATAGCAATGCCGCCAACTAAAGAGAAAAACTGGCCTGATAAATTCATAGCCCATCGACCTATCAAAGCCAATGCCTTTGGCGATAAGTTGGCCAAAGCATTTTTCATTAAGCCAGAGCCTCTTTTTCGGTATCATAGATATCAAAAACTGTTTCAAGTCTTGAAATTTCAAAAATACTCTTAACTCTTTGATTCAGCCCGGCAATTTTCAGTTGTTTGTCCTGCCTTTTGCTTTGCTGGAGAGTTTCGACCATTGTTGCCAGACCTGACGAATCCATAAATTTCACTTCGGTCATATTCAGGACGACAATCTTACTTTCCTGCATGGCTTCCATAACTGCTTCACGCAGTTGCATGACACAATTCATTTCAATTTCACCGGTTAATTCCAGAATAGTGGTATTGCCAGTAATTGTCTGGCTTTTAACGATTCCATTATTGTTGGTTGTGATGATACTCAAGTTTTATTCCTTTATAATTATTGTTTTATTGATGATTGGTGATTGTTTAATACAAAAACAGTCATCAGCCTCTAATATCAATGGGGGCAGGAGGCTTTGACGCTGGTGTCTTTGTTAACTATTTTTATCATTGTCAGTTCCATGCCTTTATCAGCCATCTTGAAATAATTGCTTTGGTCCATAATCGATTTTATGATATGGACACCCAGCCCGCCGGGTTTGATGTCATCAAGATTTCTCCCGATGATTTTTTCAGGATCAACAGCTTTGCCATAATCTCGAATTGATATTTCCATCGCGCCATTGGGGAATTTAGGGCCTTGCAGTTCGCTAATCCTTATAATTATTTTTTCATTGCAGGGTCCGCCATAGCTATGTTTAATAACATTAGTCAATGCTTCCTGAACGGCAAGAGTTACAGCTTCGGCCTGTTCGATATTCATACCAATATTGTCAGCAACGGTACGAACTGAATGCCTTACAAGTGAAAGATATTCCAAAAAGGCACATATCTTCAATTTTATATGAGTATGTCTGGTCGTTGCAGCTGTCATTATCCATTCTTTTGTTTCAAGTATTGTCGCCATCGTTGCACTGCCTCTATTCGTTTTTCTGGTGGATCGCTATAACAATAGCCCATATCCTGATCGGTTATTTTTTCGATTGCCTGCTGAGCATAAAAACGCAAAGCGGCATCTTCATATTCAAGAATATTAATCAGCGGGCCCAGGGCATCATTTACCTTATTATCCCCGGCCCATTTAATGGCGATAGCCTGGACGGTGGCATCCTTGCTGGACAGGTCATCACAAGAGATATTGCGATATTTACTAATGCCACAACCCGAAATTATTAAAATTAATAAAACCAGAGCAGTAAATTTATATATTATATTTGCTATTAATTTACTCATTGTTATCGGACTGTTCTTGACAAAACCAAGGTAATTGTTATAAAACTAATTCGTATTTATAATATCGCCTGACTTTTTGGACATCTGTAGCTTTATGAAAATGAAATTTGAAAAATTAAAAATCGTCTCTGATGAAAATATACCCCTGATCGATGAGCTATTTGGCTCGTTAGGTCAAGTGCAGCGTTGCTCTGGCAGAGCAATGCAAGCTGAAACCGTTTCCAACACCGATGTTTTACTGGTTCGTTCAGTGACAAAAGTGGGCCCTGCGCTGCTGAAAAACAGTAATATCCAGTTTGTAGGCACAGCAACGATTGGGACAGACCATATCGATCAGGAATTCCTGGCAGCTAACAATATCGCCTTCACCAGTGCCGCAGGCAGCAATAGTACCTCGGTAACTGAATATGTGATGTGCGGAATATTGACTGTTGCCAAAAGAATGAATTTATCGCTGGAAGGTAAAACGCTGGGCATTATCGGACATGGAAATATCGGGAAAAAAGTTGCCGTGATGGCTAGAGCCCTGGGCCTTGATGTGCTGATCAACGATCCGCCATTGAAAGACGAGACTGGATTAGACATATATCGTGAATTTGACGAAGTCATCAAAGCCGACATTGTAACATTCCATGTGCCCATGGAAAAACAAGGGAAGTATCCAACCTGGCATCTGCTCAATAATGAAACAATGAAAATGCTCAATGACCAAGCCATTATTATTAATTCATCCCGGGGAGATGTGGTGGATAATATAGCATTGAAAGAACATTTGAAAAATTCAAATTGCACCGCGATTATGGATGTCTGGGCAAATGAACCAGATATTGATGTGGAATTAATGGAGCTGACCGCGATTGCGACACCTCATATTGCCGGTTACTCTCTTGATGGTAAAATAAATGGCAGCTATATGCTTTATGAAAAATTATGCCAATGGCTGGAAATACCCAAGCAAATTGATGTCGAAGAGTTAAAACCGGTACCAAAATTAAAAAAACTGGCTATCAATACTGAAAAAAGCGATTTCGAGGTTTTACTGGAAGCAATGCAGGCGGTTTACCCAATAGAAAAAGATGATAAAGCTATGCGAAAGCTAGTCAATACCGATCATTCTGACTGCCCTGCTTATTTTGACGGTTTAAGAAAAAACTACCCCATCAGACGCGAAGCAGCCACACTGGAAATTGAACTTAAACCTTTTGATGGGTCCATCGCAGAAAAACTAAAAACACTAGGATTCAAACTTACCCAAAAATAAATATCAGGATAAATAATAATGAGTGAACTACCAAATTGCCCAGAATGTGGCTGTGAATATACTTACGAAGATAGAGATTTATATATTTGCCCGGAATGTGCCCACGAATGGTCAGCTACGGCGACCGAAGAAGCCAACCAGGGCCCATTATTTAAAGATGCCAATGGCAATATCTTAAATAATGGGGATACCGTCAGCCTGATAAAAGATTTGAAAATCAAAGGCTCAGCTTCAAAAGTAAAAGCAGGTACCAAAGTCAAAAATATCCGTTTAGTCCAAGGCGACCATGACATTGACTGCAAAATCGATGGCTTTGGAGCGATGATGCTCAAATCAGAGTTTGTCAGAAAAGTTTAGTCATAACCAATTGTAGATTAATGGGTTATGTTCCATATAATCAGACCGACTAAAGCTGCCGCTACGGTAAATATCCCGCCCAGCATCCAGTTAAATCTTTTATTCTGAGAAACCATGAGCCTTTGTAGACGATTCTCACTGTCTTCGAGCATCTGACCAATATTGGCGACCGAAACCGACTGAGCTTTGCTATGATCGAGCATGGCCTGAACTGATTGGTCGAAACGGTCATAAAGTTCGAGCTGTTTAGCTTGAGAACTAAGGGACGATTCCAGTTTTGTCGCTATCTGGCTAAGTTGCTGGGCCTGCTGAGCGGAGCTTTCCGGCAGAGTTTCGATGATTTCGGACAATTGTTTGTGGCAAACGGTCTGATTTTTCAGTTCATCAGATATTTCGCTGAGAATTTTGCGATTTTTCTCAGCTTCTTCGGGCATGGTCTCCAGTACATCGGCGACCCGGCCTATGCGTTCATGAACTTCGGCGGACTGTTTGCGATGTTTAGCAAAATTATCATCCATTCTCTCGATAGCTTCGACGAGCCTGCTGAAATGATCCTCAACAACAGCAAGCTGATTCTGGCGTGAGTTTTCCCAAACGTCATCCATATCGTCATCATTACCGGGACCAATCAAAAGAGCTTCCGGGTCAAGATTAACCACTTCGCCATCAACTTCGGGGTTGCCTGAATGTTTGAGCCAACCGCCAAACCTTTGCCATATTGAAACTTTTGCCATTATTTATATCCTTGCTTATGCCGCCAAAAACGGCAAATATAATTTTTATATTAATATAGCTATAATTTTAGTTGGAATTTGACACTTTTTCCAGCCTATAATCACTGCTATAATGAAAATATGAAGCAATTCTATCAAAAAGGTAAGCCTTTGGCCCGTTGGCAGTTGCGATTTACTGGTATAATCGTGCTTTTGGCATTAGCAATCAATGCCAGCGTTAACAAATCCAAAAACCTGGGCCAAGGCGAATTTAAGCATAATAGTCAACAGTATTACACGGTTATAAAGGTAGTTGATGGCGATACTATCGATATTGACAAAGCGGACGTAATCTCAGGTAAATCCTTTACCCGCATACGTTTACGTGGAATTGACACACCAGAAACCAAACATCCCACCCAGCCGGTAGGCTATTTTGGCCCCGAGGCAGCGGAATTTACCAGAAAAACTGTCCTAAACAAACAAATAAGGATTGTGCTGCTGGAAAATCAGGATAATAGAGATAAATATGGGCGATTATTAGCCTATGTCTACCTGAATGATGGCAGGATGCTAAATAAAGAATTAATATCGCAAGGGCTTGGCTATGTGTATCCATTCTATAGCCATCCACTCAAAGAGGAATTTATTGATCTGGAGAAAAAAGCTAAAAAAGATAAAGCCGGACTCTGGCGAAATGTCAAACCTGAACAACTGCCAGATTGGATGCAGAACTAACAAAGCCCCATCGGTAATTGTCAAGCAAAATGAGACAATTCTATTAGAAAATTAAGCTCTAATTTTTCACTTGTTTTGGGGGATTAA
>JAEIOG010000080.1 GCA_016342495.1 Phycisphaerae bacterium | reverse complement strand
TAACCCCCCAAAACAAGTGAAAAATTAGAGCTTAATTTTCTAATAGAATTGTCTCATTTTGCTTGACAATTACCGGGAAGACTTTGCAATATTCAATAAGTTTTGGCTGGAATGCTTTGATATGAATGATTTAGCAATATTATTGTCTAATTGGCTATAGTTAGCAGAGGGAACATGCCCTTTTGAATCAATATCGGATAATTGTGAAAATATAAATTAATACATCGCTAGAGAAGATTGTTTGTACACATAAAAAAACCTAAGTGTCTAATAAATAGGCACTTAGGTTTTTTTAAATGGAGCTGATCGGGATTGAACCGACGACCTCTTGCATGCCATGCAAGCGCTCTCCCAACTGAGCTACAGCCCCTTGTTTTTGCTGATTTGATAGTTGTTTCTCAAATCAGATCGGTAATTCTAACAAAACCCCGGCGGTATTTCCAGTAAGTTTCTGAGAAAATTTTAAAATATCAATTTATCACCTGCAATAAGGACTTTAAGAGTATTCTAATATTAACATTTACCGCAGGTAAATGCCGCAACTGTTCACTTTTAACTCTCAAACGGTCTAAAGGGCAGTTTGAGTATATTAGATATCAATACTGATATACCTCTTATTACGTATGTAATGATTATAAAACTTAACAATTTGTAAATTGTCCGGTATATTCAGGCGATCATTTGACTAAAGCTGCTTTGGCGAGTAGAATTAAATAGAGAGAGCTCTTTAAAAGCTTTTTGATTGGATTTCTACCGACATGTCTTTGAGAAACCAATTGCTGACTTGGGCGTGATTGGCAGGTCCAATCTCCGATTTTTTTATTGTGATTTTGCTAATTTTGCTAAAACAAGATAATCCTGTTTTCATGGTTGGATTTATTTAATAAAGCTGACTTAAAGATATTACTATATGGAAGGGGTGCGTATATGGAAAACCAGAATAGCTCTAAAAATATTGTTTCCATTGCTTTAATGATAATTTTTTCATTAACGGTTCTTTGTTTTCTGATTACCGGCTCTTTATTTGCCATCCAATTTAATGCCCCGGCGGATTCAAACCCGGCTTTTGGCAATGTTATTATGTTTTTTGCCATCATGACAGGGGTGCTTATGCTTATTTCTGGTGGTTGGATCGTTTTAGTGTTTTTGGTCCATTTGGCTCGAGTCGAAGATGCCAATGAATCAATGGTTTCGGATTTAAGACGCATTACTTCCGATCAGACCAGACTTGAAGCGATTTTAACTTCTGTAAATGAAAATATCATGCTTAGCGAATCGATTAAATCGATAGCATTTAGACGTCATGACCGCCAGGTATTGGTCGAAGCGATTCAGCAGGACATAAATGCCGGGCAATGGCAGTCTTCTACAATGTTGATTGATGAGCTGGAAGAGCGTTTTGGCCAGGCCCAGGAAGCCCAAAAGCTTCGTGCTGAATTAGAAAAAACCATGCAGTCGACCCATGAGGAAAAAATAAATAAAGCCGTAGATTTTGTCCGTTCACTTTGTGAAATTCACGACTATAGTCAGGCTTTCGATCAGGAAAATTATCTGATGGAGATATACTCAGATAATCCAAAGGTCAAAGAATTACAGGATTATGTTACTTCCCATCGCCAGAACTATAAACGCGATTTACTTCAGCAGCTCAGGCAGGCCTCCGCGGAAAATGATTTTGAACTTGGCATCGAGGTATTGAATCTTTTGGATCCTTATCTTACTCCTACAGAAGCGAAAGCTCTGGAAGAATCTGCCCGTGATATTTTTCGTGCCAGGCTCCATAATATGGGTGTGAAATTTTCTTTGTTTGTAACTGAGCATTCCTGGGATAAAGCTCTGGATTTAGGTCAGGCTATTATCAATGAATATCCCAATAGCCGTATGGCTCAGGAAGTGCGCGAAAAAATCGTCGCATTGAAAGAGCGAGTAGTTGAAATGCAAAACGATGAATAATATATGCCATCTGAAATAAATGCAAAAGGCTGTAGCGGGGTAGTATTTCTCAACGCGACAGGCCGCTGGCACAGTAGCTCTTTGGATTCGACGGTGTCGACCAGTGGGGAAACATCTTATATTTTCTTCCATTATTAAAAATATCGCGGCCTTTCAAAGATTATAAATAATAAAGCCATCGCAAATTGCTAAGCGATGGCTTTTTTTGGTCTTTTTGTCGACTATTTCTCGCCAGATTGCGCTTCAGCGATATTGAATGTATGGTCTTTGATTCGCCGATAAGCATTTAGAATATCGGTGTGAATTAGACTTTGTAAAGGCGAAGTTTGGCCAGAGGATACCCGTTCCAGGTGTTTATTCCGATATTTTTTCATTAGGTGAGTAATGGTTTGGCCGGCGGTTTTAGCTTCGCTTATAATCTCGATATCACCATTTTTAACCGCTTCGTTGACAAACATTATAAATTTAGCGACATGGTCATGCAAATCATTGATTTCAATTACACCATCACTGGTAAGTTGCATATTGTTGTCACGCATTTTAAGGTTAAGTTTCAAAATAGTTGCAATATAATCGCTAATCGATTCATATTCATCTGCCATACGCAGTTGACGTCGACATTCATCAGTTACTTCAAAGGTTACATGGCCAGTCATTAAATGGCCGACAAATTCAACTATTTCCTTTTGAGCCATATCAAGCTCTTCTTCGCGGGTGAATAATTGTTCTGCTTTTATACTATCATCCTTATTTATAAATTTTTTAAGCCAGTTCAGCATCTCCACAACATCTTTTGACATATCCATAATAGCGTTCTGGGACTGCTGAACCCCTAAAGCAGGAGTTTCCAGCATCCGAACATCCAGATAAGTCAGATGTTTCTTTTCTTTTACCGGTTTATCGGGTACGATCCTTTGCAGGAATCGGGCAATTTGTGGGACGAATAACATGAAAAACATCGCATTAGCCACATTAAAACCCGTATGGGTGGCGGCTATGCAGGCATTAGACCAGCCTTTATAGTTTTGGCGGGCAAGTTCTTTTTGTTGATTTTCCAATTCAGCAATTTCAGTTTTGCTGAGTCCTTTGTCCTTGAGTTTATTTTCTATTTCTTCATTTTTCAGATCCCATTGGGTCATATGTGCATTTACTGCTTCCAGATTCCCATCCATACACTGAACTGGGATGTCATAGTTGAAAACCTTGGAAACCGTTGTCTTTACCAGCCCGGTATAGGCGAAAAAGGGCAAAAATATCCAGCATACCCCCAGCAGGTTTATTATCGTATGAGCATAAGAGGCTCGCTTAGCATTGGTACCTGCCCCTATCGATGCCAGCAGGGCTGTTACCGTTGTGCCTATATTTTCACCTAGTACCAAGGCAGCTGCCGCCTGATAATTAATGAATCCAGTTGCCGCCAAGGCAAGAGTAATACCAATAGTAGCTGATGATGACTGAACGATAGCGGTTAATAATGCCCCAAACATAATACATTTGAATGCACCTAAATAGGTCGTCGCGCTGAGTTTGAACCATTCATGCCCCATTTCCCGAAGAGGGTAAAAGCCTGTTTCCATTAATTGCAGCCCAAAAAACACCAGTCCCAAACCTAATACAACTCCAGCGGTGTATCTGGCTTTCTCATTTTTGGTAAAAAGATAGGCAATTGCTGCCAGGCCAACGATAGGCAAACCAAATTTCCCTATTGGCAGGCCCATAATCCAGGCGGTAACCGTTGTGCCGATATTGGCCCCTAAAATCACCCCTACCGCCTGTATTAAAGTCATAATACCGGCGTTTACCATACCTACCACCATTACCGTGGTGATCGAACTTGACTGAATGATTGCTGTTACGCCCGTACCTACTCCACAAGCCATAAAACGATTATTGGTCACTGCCGAGATCATCTTGCGGAGCCTGTCGCCTGCGACGGCCTGCATACCTTCAGACATGTTTTTCATGCCCAAAAGAAATATCCCTAAGCCGCCAATGACACAAAGGGCCATATACCAGCCATTGGGGTTTTTAAGTTCAAATCCAAAACTGGGCAATTTGCATAGTATCAAAGCATAAAAATCCATGCGGTCTCCTAATAGATTTCTGAGTATTATTGGTTCTGGCCAACATTGTAATGCTATCTCTATTAAATATCTAAACATTTTCTAATGAAAATCTCATAATCAAAAAAGTTTGTGTTAGTATACTGCTTAAAAAGCCTGTGTCTTGTTAGAATTGTGTTAGTTTTTTCGAGCTTTTTAATAACTATGGTAGTTACCGTCACGGGCTTTATATTTTTTATTTGACTTTTCCTGCGAGAGCTTTATAATACTGTCCAAAATACCTGCGTTGTAACTGCTTATTTTTTAATGCCTTATGGGCTACACGAGTATCCCGCCGCATAAGCAAACCTGACATATTCCCTAACGATAGTCCTTTTCGGGCAGTTAAAGGCTTTAAGGGAAGTTTAAAAATTTTCAGTGGAGATATTGAAAATGACTAAAAGACCGGCACGTTTTATCTCGAGTATTTTAGCTGTTCTGGTAGTATTGTGCTCTTTGGCCCTGGCCCAGAGTTCAAACACCAAGGACAAAGAAACTCAAAAACTCTGGGATGAACTGATGCATTATGCATTGCTCGGAAAGTTTGATCTGGCAAAGGGTTATGGCCAAAAACTTATTGAGTCCAAGCCTGACCCTGTCACAGTTTTGAACCTGGCAGAAGATGCACGTTATACTAATACTTATACTGACCTGACTTTAATGCAGCAGGATACCCCCCTGACAGATATTGCCAAGGGTATTAGTGCTTTAGTTGAAGAAGGCCGTTTTATCGTACGTACCGATTATGAACGCATCGCCAACGAAATCAAAAGGCTCAGCGGTACCACCCGTGGCAGAATGCTTGCTACTAATCGCCTGATTGATTCTGGGGAGTGGGCAGTGCCTCAACTTTTAGAAGCTGTTCGTGACCCTGACCGTAGCGAAGAAATCTTTGTTATTCGCGATGTTTTACCTAAATTAGGTAAAAATGCGGTTAATCCTCTGGTTGTCGCACTTCAGCAGAGCAAAGACGAAAATGTTCAGCGCGTCGCTCTTTACGCTCTGGGTAAAATTGGCTATGAAGGTGCTGTACCTTTCGTCAAACAGGTTGTAGAAAACAATCCTAAAGACAGTGCTCTTCAGAAAGAGGCACTGCAAGCCTTAAGACAAATCGAAAGTGGCAATATGGGCATGAACCCTAATGCTCCTGCTTCGTTATTGTTTGAACGCCTGGCTGAACAGTATTATAATAATACTGATTCTTTACGGGTCGCCCAGAACACATCTACCGCTAATGTCTGGTTTTGGCGTCACAAAGGCGGCCTCTATAAGGAAATGGTCGAGCGGGATTCCTTTGATGAACTGATGACTATGCGGTGTTGCGAAATGTCTATCGATATTGACAGCTCACGCACCAGTGCTATCTCTCTTTGGCTCAGTGCCTTCTTCCGTCTGGAAGCCAATGGCCATCCTCAACCGGAATATTTTGGTCAGGCCCATGCTGATGCCAGCACTTATGCTCTTACTACCGGTCCTGAATATCTCCATAGAGTATTAAAACGTGCTTTAGATAACAATAATAGAAAAGTTGCCTTAGCTGCTATCAAGTCTTTAAGACGCAATGCTGGTCAGGCTTCGCTGCTTTTCGATCTCGATAATACCAAACCTTTAATGGAATCCATGAAATTTGCTGACCGTGAAGTTCGCTTCTGTGCTGCTTTAGCTATTGGTGGCATTTCTCCCAAGCAGGATTTCGAAAACAGCCAGATAGTCTCAGCTATCCTCACCGAAGCCCTTAGCCAGAAAGGTCAGCAGTTCGCTTTAGTTGCCGATGACAATGATCAGAGCCGCAACAAAACCGCCGGTGACCTTAAAACCGCTGGCTATGCCGAAGTTTCTGCCAGCGGTGATTTCTCCCGGGCTGTCAAACAGGCTACCGAATTGCCAAGCTTTGACCTGATTGTCCTGAACTTCAATGTCAAGACTCCCGATGTCAAAACTATTCTGGAAATGGCCAATGATGATTATCGTCTGAAATATTGTCCAACTATTATCATTGTCAATGACAATGACAAAATTTCTGCTGAACTGGCCGCCAAACCTTATCCTTTTGTCCGCGTAGCAGATGAAGGTGTCGGTGTTGACCAGATCAAAGAGATCGCAGCTGAAATACTAACGACCAATAAAGCCCAGACTTTCAGTGCCGATATGGCTGATGACTATGCGGTCAAAGCTGCCAAGGTCATCCAGATGTTAGCTGTCACCGGCAATACTGTCCTGAAGCTTGATGTCGCCGAGGCCGCGTTGGTTAGTGCTCTTTACAGCACTCGTGAAGCAATTCAGTTGGCCGCTATCGAAACTCTGGCTCGTCTGGATTCTGAAAAATCCCAAAATGCCTTAGCCGCGATGGCTCTTGATGCTGATCTGGATATGGCTAAACGCTTGCTGGTCTTGGAAAACCTTTCCTTGTCAGCCAAACAGTTTGGCAACCTGCTCTCAACCGAGAATATTGATGCTGTTTATGCGATAGTCATGGACAAGGCTCAGGATGCTCAACTGCGTAACCTGGCAGCCGAAGCCTATGGCTCACTGGATCTGCCCGGCAGCCGCATCAGCAAGTTCGTCCTCGAGCAAGCCGCTCAAAGAGCAACTGTTGAATAAAGTTTAATCAATAATTAAAAAAGGCGACTGCTGTTATGCGAGTCGCCTTTTTTCGTTTAAACATTTTGCGATAGCAAGTAGAGACATTGCATGCAACGTCTCCCAAGGTCAGCTAAAAAATTAATACTCACCATAAAGCTTATCTTTTGTCTGTATCGCTACGTGATATATACAATTCATCTTCTTCCCATTTTAACGGGTTATTCAGGATGTAATCGCTGATTTTCATATATGATTCATTGCTATGAATAATATGATCATAAAATCGTGTTTGCCATTGGAAATCATATCCCATGCTATGCAGCTGTTTCGACACTGCTGATTTATATGACCGGATTATAGCCGACAGTGTGCCTGAACGGGGTGATATCTTTGGAAAACTATTGCTTTTCTTACCCGTTGGACTATTGCCTTGTTTTTTATATGTATTATTTTTTATCAATATAATGCCATGCACATGATTAGGCATAATAACATATTCTGCAAGCTCAATATTATCTGTGTGATTTTTAATGTTCAGCCATAAATCATTGGCGATAATCCCAGCCTTTGATAATTGCATCTGCCCATCACAAATATCTCCAAACCAACAATGCATTTTATTGGTACAAATTGTAACAAAATATGCACCAGGTGAACCATAATCCCAGTTTCGCAACCTTGACGATTCCATCCGATATGTATCCTGATATTTGCTCATAATATTTTCCATTATTAGTAGAGACGTTGCATGCAACGTCTCCCAAGGTCAGCTATAGCATTAAATCCACATATTGAATAACTTTTATCATGTCAATATAAAAGAATACCTTGACATTTTCAACCTCCTGCCAAAGACGTTGCATGCAACGTCTCTACTATCCAAAGCAGGTCAAGCTTCCAGATTGTTATTAAAAATCATAAATCCCCACCCCATGAATGGTCAATTAAAAAAGGCCCGAAAGGTGTTATCACACTTTCAGGCCATAAATCGTTTTTTTGTTTCTATGCAGGAATAATCAGAATCGAATCAGTCTGTCCGGTCAGCAGGTGCAGTTGGTAGATGCTTGCCGGGTTAGATAGTTGGCGGGCCGCCTGTTTCAATTCAGTAACATTATCGCCAGCTACGACAACCAGTCCGACTTCTGCGGTATTATTAATCGACAACTGCGGACAGCTGTTAACGATTAGCTGGAGATTATCATTGACCCAGCCTAATGCATTTAAGGAATTAATCAGTGTATCATGTTTAACCGAAAGCGTAGCGGTCATTACATGCAATTTACCGGCCTGATCGACCAGCAGTTTGAAATTCTGACTGTTTAGCACCGGTATGCTGGTTGGCAGGGCGATAGCCCCGGGCAGGCTTGTTAGCCACGCTGAAAGGTTCAGCAATAGCGACTGGTTTAATTGTTGATCGTCCTGTGGCAATTTATCCAGGTTTAATGGATAATATGCGTGTTTAATACTTGTTTGTGCTTGGATAACAGGCATGGCCGGCTCCTGTTGTGGTTGGTTAATATTATTGTGAGTTTTCTCAGTATCTATTTCTTCAGGGGCAATCGAAGGCTGTGGCTCCTGAGCTAAAATATTTTCTATGGGTAAATCAAAATCTACAAAATCCAGATTACTGTCATCATATTCAGAAGGTTCTGGCGGTTGGAAGTCTTGTCCGGGAGTTTTGAGGTTCATTTCCGGGAAATATTCAGGTACAAAGCTGTTATTTGCTATTAGATCATTAAGTTTGGGATCGACAGGCTGAATTTCCGGGTCAAAAATCTCTGAATCAATTGGGGTACTGCTGATTGGCTCAATCTTTTCGATATGACAACCCGCCGGGATCAATGTTATCCCCAGATGGCTGCGGGCGGTATCAGCTAATTTATAATATACATCATCAGCAGCATCGCTATTAGGTGCCTCACAGACAAATAGTGATACTTGCTGCTGCGGGTCTATGTGTCCTGCGACAGCTTTGATTGCTTTATAGCTTTCTACCAGATCATGGCTGCCAACAGTGCTCAGAATCGTCATATGCTCAAAATTGCCTAGTAATTCCGGCAGACGCGGCATAAATGATGGCTCAATCAGCAATAGCAGATTGTCATAATGACTGGAAAATTCAGCCAGTGCCGGCATTAGGCCTTTTTCAATATCTTCAGTTTCGGCTATTACCTGTGGTTGAGGATCTTCATCATTTTCTTTATTTATCGTTACTGCGTGCACATGGCTTTGACCTATGCTCAATAGAGCGATATTTTCATCTCGCTCCAGCAGATAATGGGCATAAAGCCGGGCTTTATGCAGGTAATCCTGCAAGTGCCCGGCTAAAATGATTTCACCCAGAGCACGAGGCTCCAGTTGAGATTCTTGCACATCGTCGCTAAGCTCAACTACGTCCTGAGGCTCAGGAGCCTTAGAATTTTGAACTGGCGGAACGCGACGAGGCTTTATATTATTTTTATCTGCTCTGGATAAGAACAGATGTGCTATCGAATCGATACCGCGATCTGGATTAACTGGGTCTAAACTCAAGGTTTATTTTACCTCTAGCAGAGAGTTATATTCACCAAATTCATTGGTGGTAATGCTGGCATTATACGGATCCTGCTGCCATCGGCCATCTACCACATATCTATATTGATAGGTGCCGCTGGACAGGGGCAGTTCACAAGCCCATTTGCCGGTTTGTCCAATAGCCTTGAGTTTGGTTTCTGGAACCCAATTATTAAAATCACCCGCAATTGCGACTTCTTCAGCTTTTGGATACAAAGCAACAAAATGAATTGATTCATTTAACTGTTTTACGCCATAGAAGTTGTCAATTTTACTCTGAATTGAGTTTTCTTTCAACTCTTTTACTGGTGGTTTTGCACCAATAAGTCTATTTGATTCATTTAACAGTTCATTAGCACTTTTGCTGATAGCCATTAATTGGGTTTCAACGGATTGAATTTGAACTTCGGTTTCAGCTGATTCTGTCAGCTCGTCAGCCAGAGCCATGAAATCTTTCATGCCTTTGCTGCTTGGGTCATATTCAGTAATTGGTTGGCCAAAACTGGCCGCTTCTTTTAACTTGGTATTAAAGTTGATTACCGCTTTGAGCATATCCGCTGAATGATTTTTGCGTAATTCGCTCAGAACTTCTCGGGCCAGTTTGGTACGAACATCATACATGCTGGCTAAAACTCTAATTGATATTTTTTGGGAACATTGTTGTTCTAGAACTTTTAAGGTCTCCAACTGTCTGGTAAGTCCATGTAAAGCGAAATAACCGGTTTCTACCGGGATAAGCACCTCATTGGCAGCGCGAAGGGCGTTGAATGTGATAAGGCCTACACTGGGCGGACAATCGATTATAACATAGTCATAACCGGTTGCTTCATTCATCATTACATCACGGAGACAGTCTTCCCGGCGGTCTTTGCCGCTAAGCTGTGGCTCCAAAGCCGCTAATTCGATCCCCGATGGGGCTAAATCGAAATTTTGGGCAATTTGCCATACAATATTTTTAAGTGGGATTTTATTTTCGGCATGAGCTGAAATCAGAACATCATAAATATTATGATCGATTTGTTCTTCTGGTACTGCCAGGCCGACGGCGCAATGATTCTGGGGGTCCATGTCAACCAATAATGTCCGGTTGCCCTGAGCCGCTAGACATGCCGCTAAGTTCATGGATATAGTAGTTTTGCCGCAGCCGCCTTTTTGATTTATTACCGCTATACAACGCATAACAGTTTACCTCGATACTCTGATAGTGAGCAAATCTTGTTTGAAATGACTTCAGATATAAGCAAAATCTAGTTGCTATCCAAAAGTTTAAAATAATCAATGAAGGGCTCCGCCCCACTTATCTGTTGAATTAGTTATCGGCACCATTAAACAGAAAAGTTTAATATTTTTATCGGACATTAAAAAAAACAGGCCTTTTCAGTATTGATAGGGCCAAAAAAAAGGTAAATATCATCCATTTTTGGGTATTAAATGGAAAAATATTTACCTGAAAGTGTAATTTCGTGCCTTTTGGTGCCCGCTTATTTCCAGTTTTCCTGGCAAAAAAGTTCATTTTCGGTTTTGCGTTTGCTCTCATCGACCGGGAAATTGAGGTCGGGAGTTTCTGGATATCCCACCGGGATGATGGCGGTGACATTGACATCTTCGGGAATATTGAGGAATTTTCTAACCGCTTGCTTGTCAAAAGCACCGATCCAGCAGGTTCCAAGGCCCAGGTCGACCGCTGCCAGGGTCAGATGGTCCAGGGCTATAGTAACATCGATATCAGAGCTGTTATCTTCATTGCCCATTTTTTTGTAAGCATTTTTATCAATGGCGCATCCAATAATAATCATGGGAGCCTGGGCGATCCAGCTTTGAGATTTGCACAGTTGGGCCATGGTTTTAATGCTTTCGCTATCTTCGATAACGATAAATTTGAAAGGCTGGAAATTGCAGGCCGTAGGTGCCAGACGCAGTGCGTCCATTAGCAGTTGTTTTTTCTCAGGTTCGATAGGGCATTGTGCATATTTCCGCACGCTGCGACGATTTCTAATTATTTCATGTATATTCATAATGGTCAATTATCTTAAAAATAAAGGTTTTGTAAACAAAAAAAACCTTCGAATTAATCGAAGGCTTCGTAGTTGTATCCTATTATTATGGAATTTTGACAAATTTGATAGTTTTGGTTGCCGAATCAGATTTGTTAGCCTTGCCATCATTTATGATGCTTTTTGCGCTAACCTGGGTCATTTCCAGTGATTTGCCGTCGGAGGCCAACTTACCAGCGAAGATGTCTGTCATTTTGAAGTTAAATTCGGTTCCACCGATTTTAGCGGTATATTTATTGATGATAATATTGACCGATACTTCTTTAGTTGCTGAATCGAAGTTGGCTTCGCAAGGGCCAAGTTCGCAGGTGATATTTTTATCTTTACTTACATATTGTCCATTATCGATGTCGGTTTTGGTGATAGATTGGCCATCAGAGTGTTTGAATTCGATTAGTTGGCCGCTATCATCAAATTTAAGCATCCAGGGGTTTTTGGCTTCAGTGGTTTTCCAAGAGCCAGCTAATGGGCTGACATCATCACAAGATTTAGTTTGTGGGCATGGTTGGGGGTCACAGCCAGCTATAAATACAAAAGCCAGGACTAACAATATTGCCAGTGTTTTTTTAGTCATTTTTTTATCTCCTAATGATATTTATGTTTCGGTTTTACATAGCAAAGAAGCTACTGTTCATCTTTAATTTTCGGCAGATTAAGCCTTTAGGATTAATTAAAATGACAAATCCTGCGCAAAGAAAAGGCCCCTGACATTGCCAGGGGCCTGAGAAAACTTATTTGCGGTTTTATTCAATCAGATCAGCACTTTCATTGAAGATGACGGTGTCATCAGGTGCAGTAATTGTAACCGTAATGGTTTCTGCATTTTCAACATCGATATCGCTGTCTTTGATGGATAATTTGTAGGTGCCTTTATCGAAATCGAATTGCAGGCTGGTCACTACAAGAGTATCGGCGAACAATTTAGGCCGTTTATAGCTGAATTTGTTCTTGTTTTTAGTCTTTTTAATGGGGCTTTCTTCAGAAACTATGATGGTTTCATCTAGCCCATCGGTTGCAATATTAATTTTATAGCCAACGAGACTGATGTCTGGAACGGTAATCATTGAGATATTACCTTGAGCTGAAGCTGTAACTTTGCCAGTTTTACTGTTGGCTTTAGCTTTGCTTTTGGTAATAGTCAGTGAATCATCCTGGCCAAAGAGATAATTGATAGGCATAGGTTTTTTGCCATTAATTACGGCTTCTTCAACATTAATAAGATGGGCCAGAGTTTCGGCACCTACGGTTCGGCCAAAGGTAAAGTTAATTGGTGCAGTCAGATCAGACAGGTCGACATTTGCAGCCAACATGATAAATGAGCCTTTGGTTTGGCTAAACTGGAACATGGCACCGTTGGCCATATATTTCAGCTTGGTGTTATTTGAATAAAGTCTGGTGTTTTCAGAATCCATATTAACAGTAACCTGATGAATATTAGTGTCATCATCGGTTCCGATAACAAAATACAGGGTGTCGGCTTCGAGCAATTCTTCTGGGGTAAGGTTCCAGTAACCTTTAATATAGAGTGAATCGGTGCCGTTACGTTCTTTGCCGGCTTTGAAGGTTGCTTTGGTGACTTCATCGACAGGGGTTAGTTCGTATTGGATCGAGACTTTTTTATCTTTAGTCATAGTGATAGTATTGGTAGGCAACATTGATTTTTTAGTATCGCAGCCAGTCCATGATTTAACCCGATAGCCAGCGTCAGGGTTGGCTGTTAGGGTAACAACCTGACCTTCAGTATAAACACCGCCAGCAGGATCCATAGTTGGAGCTGTGCCATTAGGTACTTTGCCTTTAACGGTGAGGGTGAGGGTATAGGTTTCGGGAAGTTCGCCATTTTCGTCCAGGACTTCGATAGTTAAGTCGCCAAGGTCATTGTTGGCCAGATTTGAAAAAGTGGCATCGTCAGGACTGTTTTTGTACTGTGATGTGGCATTGATGGCCAGGTCAGCAGTTATTACGCCTACACTTGTGCAGAGGATATCAAGATTCCATACCAAGTCGCCCGGTTCGAGTACTCCAAGCTGGCCACCTTGAATCCGAGCAATTACATTGTCGGCTACCGTGGCAGATAAATGATTGGTTGCTAAAAAACCATCATTGAATTCCAGACCGCCATCGCCGATACTGAGGGTGCCCGGGCCACTAACTGCTAGGGAAAAGTCAATTACTGCGACATAAGTGTCAGCGGTAATTTTAAGATGAACGATGTCGCCTTCAGTGATAGTGCCGCTGGCATCAGTGTCAGTGTAGCTGTCGTTGACGATATTGACTAGGCCAGCGTTGGCTGACAGGGCCAGAGTTAATGTTACAATCAAAGTTAATAGTAATTTTCTCATTTCATACTCCAGAATATAAGGGGTGAAAGTTTTCTTTCTCTATAGACAGTATATTACTTATCGGCATTTTTATCAAGTGTTGTTCGTAAAATCGGGCAATTTATATGTAATAAGTTAAAAATTAGCAGTTAAAAGTGGATATCTGGGGTATTTAGCTGAAGTAAATGAGGAAAAGGCATAATCACAATCGGAAGCTTATGCTACATTGCTGGGACAGGGCCTACGCATCTATAAATACTGTTGTTTTTGGGTTAAAATGGGGCTTGTATTATAAAAAAGCAAGTTGTCATCCCCGTGAAAACGGGGATCCATAAATTGAAAAACAGCGATTATGGGCCAAAAACTGGATTCCCGCTTTCGCGGGAATGACAATTGGAGATTTGATGCGTAAGCCCTGATTGCTGGGATAGGTAGCTCAAGCATCTTGCTTGAGATTCTTTCCAATGGGGTGTGGCAATGAAATATTACGCTACTTGTCTCAATCATTGGGCCTCGTTGCTGTTTGATGGTTGGATGGGGTTTGGGGCGGTTGTAGAGACAAGGCATGCCTTGTCTCTACCGTGATGTGTGGCTTGAGGGTTATTGCTTGAGATTCTTTCTGATGGGGTGTGGCAATGAAATAATCGCAAGCTGGAAGCTTCTACCTATTGCCTTGCGACCTTAGAAATAAATCAGCGCGTAAAAAAAGCGGACAAGTCAAAAGACTTGTCCGCTTCGTTTACAATTCAGTGTCGTAAGACACTTTGTTTGATTCTCAGTCTCGTCAATTATGCTTTGCGACGACGACGGATCATTGCCAAACCACCAAGGCCAAGAAGGCTCATGGTCATTGGTTCTGGAACAACTGTGACAGATGCGGTTGGCAACTGTTCTACTGGGTAAGCTACGCCACCAAGAGTAGCACTTGTTGCTGCAACTGGATCAGCAAAAGCTGCGAAAGTGAAAATACCTTCTTCAGTTGCTTCAAAAGTCATTTCAAATAGATCGCCAGCAAGAACTGGACCGGTCATTGAATCAACAGCAGCTGAGAAATAAACAGTAGCATTGCCATCTTGATCTCTAGCATCTGAGAATTTTGCACTCCAACCTGTCCAGGCTGGGTTCATTCCCTGATACTGACCTTGTGAGGTAATTTTCATAGTGGCATTAGCACCTTTGATGCCAAACCACATATTTGAAATACCATCACCGTATGTCAGGTTGGTATCTGTACCAACTGTAATTATTACAGTATCACCAACATTGACAGTTTGTTCAGATGGTGTAACAGTAAGACCTGCAGTCGCGATTGACGCTAAACCTAGAACCAAAACAAAAGCTAACAACTTCTTCATAATAATCTCCTTTTGTGTAAAAAATTACAACAGTAAAAAAATCTTCTTCTTTTTAATTAACAAAACTAAAAACAAAACTAAAACGTTATTCCATACAAGGTGCTTGACCAAGAGTCCCACCATTTGTATTAACATGTGAGATAACAGCTAGAATATCACTAACAGTGATAAGTGCATCGCCGTCAACATCGCCACCTTCATAACCTGGAATAATTGGTGCTTGACCAAGAGTTCCACCATTGGTATTGACGTGTGCGATAATAGCCAAGATGTCACTAACGGTTACAAGTTCGTCACCATCAACATCACCTTTACATACGTCTGGGCCATCGGTAACAGTAACTGTCACAGGCAGACCAACGATAGTCATTGCACCATCAGCATCAACAGCAGCACCACGAAGGGTGTCAGCGTCGATAGTGTAGTCGCCAGCAGCAACTTCCAGTGTAGCAACCATACCGATTGTTTCTGGAGTAGTAATTCCTTCGAGGTGACCAACACAGATAGCAACAGCAGCAGCTGGAAGAGTAGCTTCGCCAGCTGCGTCGATAGTTGCAAGAGGAGTGCCACCAGTTAGAACCCAACCGGTTGGGTCGCCAGTTAAACCTGAAGCATAATCAATGTAAACATCAAAGAATGCATCGGTTGAGCCAGCAACATAGCCAGTGATTTCAACACCAGTGACAGTCAGAGCAAGACCCAGAACATCGGTATCACTTGTGTAAGCGATATCCAATGTGCCATCAGTATTGCCAGTAGCAGTAACAGTAATTGTACCAGCTAAACTTACGGAAGCCATTGCTAAAACGGCTAATAAACATAGAACTTTTTTCATCATATTCTCCTAAAGTGAACAGAAAGTTAAAATTTGCGATTAATTAAAAAATTTACATCTAAGGACCTGTTTCGCCTCAAAGTCCATAATAAGGAGCTAGATATAAAGGAAATCGCTCATACATTGTTTTCCTGCTTCCTCCTTTCCGTCTCAATTGAGACCAGTAGTAAAACCCTTTGAAATTATTCAGATGATTCCTAGAGAGTGAAATAATCTGAAAAATAGAAAAAAAGTAAGCACTAAGCTAGAAAAACTAAATATTCTATACTCTCATATTTTACTTGTTAAAGAACTCAATGTCAAGAGCATAACGCTGAAAACAGCATTTTGCAGACAAATTTTTTGTTCAGATTTTATATGTATCTAAAAGATAGCATAATCAACCTGATAGATTATAGTCAGCAAACAGTGGACCAAACCAGTTGTTTTGCTAATTATTTTTTAGAATAACAGCTAAACTGTCATCTGAACTAATCTTACGATACAAAAAATTATCATGCAAATAAAACGCTGGTAAAACCAGAATTTTTTTTGTTGCGTAAAAACAACGTTTTTGAACAGGCAATCAACTTAAGTGTCGCTTAAACAAGGGATTATGAGAGATGTTGAATATTTTCAACGCTATTTATTTGAATCAACAGAACATCATCTGTCGATAGATTGGAGATATTAGACGCCAGCGTCAAAACCTCCTGCCCCCTTGATATTTAAGTTAGAGGGCGGTTTTAGTATGATTTTGGCTTTTGGCGTAGCTATGAGATTATTGATTAAAACCATTAAATTTTCAAAGAGCACGATATAACTATTATCGTCAAAAAAAACGGGTAATTTAGTAATTTATAGTGAAATAGCCGTTTTTTTCAGACTTATCATACATTAAGTGGCTGATGGCGGGGCGATAGTCCCACTTTTTGTGGGAAAAATGAGAATATTCCTGCCTGGCTAGACCAGCGGTAACGATTAGCTAAAATGGGGGTTTTTTGTCAATGCTTTTCGGATAGGTTATTGTTTTTTTTTGCAGGTGATAGCGTGGTTTTTGCTGTTAATAATCAGGAATTTGGCTGATAATGGATATAGTTTGGCAAATTCACAGTTGTTGGCATAAAATTTGGTAACGATTAATGGGGGAAATGGTCGATTCATATATAAAGTTGAATTTTTCGTAAGTGCAGCGATAACAATAAATAAAATAGTAATCGAACAAAAATAAAATGTCATTATCAGCTCAAGACAATATTATCTCAATTGAAAGTTATCCGGACGGAAATTGCAATCTGCTGCAGTATTCGGTTATAAGGATAGAAGTTCGGGTCCGCCAACGCCAGATAATGCGCAGTGGCAGCTTCAAGGTTATTTTGCGTACCAATATAAATCAAAATCGTCGAATTTTCCGTCAGATAATCGACAAAGTTGAGAAGCAGCAGAGCTATTCGACTGATTTTTATGATATACCAATGAAATATAATGCGGTCGATGATTTGTATTTTGCTGATATTTTGTTATCGGAATCGGGCTATTTTCAATTTAAGGCACGAGTGGAATCTACTGACAAGCATTTGTTATGGTCCAAATGGGCCGGTGGGCCCAATGTTGGAGTGTCAGTTACACCCCTGGACTATGGCCGCGATAATTCGATATATTGTGCGTTTATTCGTCAGTATGGTGATAATAAGGATCAGGCTTCGCTACGCGATGAAGAAATGGAACGGGCAATTGATAAATTAGAGGAAAAAGGGGCTTATGTTCTGCCACCGGGGGGCAATTTTGAGAAATTCAAGGAAGAGCTACCTTTTATAGTTGATAAACTTGGGATGAAAATCATTCATTTGCTACCTATTAACCCGGTGCCGACGTCATATGGGCGAATGGGAATGTATGGCAGCCCTTATGCGACGACTGATTATTTTGGGATAGATCATACTTATGGTACTTTCAATCGATATAAAACTATTGAAGATCAATTTATCGATTTGACTTCAACAATTCATGGCCTGGGGGCAAGAGCTTTTCTGGATATGGTGATTAATCATACTGGTTGGGCCAGTAGTTTGCTGTTTACCCATCGGAACTGGTTTAAAACCCGCAAAGATCAAAAGCTGGTCTCACCGGGTGCCTGGGGTGTGGTATGGGGCGATCTGGTTGAGCTGGATTATCAATATAAAGATATGTGGAAATATATGGCGGATGTATTTCTGGCCTGGTGCGAAAGAGGGATTGATGGTTTCAGGTTAGATGCCGGCTATATGATTCCAATAGAAGTATGGCAATATATCATAGCTAAAGTCCGCAAGCGTTTTCCCGATACGATGTTTTTACTGGAAGGGCTGGGAGGCCCGTGGGATACAACAGAAAAGCTACTGACTGAAGGTTTGCAAGACTGGGCCTATTCTGAATTGTTTCAGAATTACAGTAAAGAGCAGATTAACAATTATATGAAGTATGCTCTTGATATCTCAAAACGCAAGGGAGCATTGGTAAACTATGCCGAAACCCATGATAATGATCGTTTGGCAAAGAAGGGCAAAGTCTATGCCCGAATGCGACTATGGGTTAATGCGTTTTTGTCATCGACGGGAGCATGGGGTTTTACCAATGGGGTGGAATGGCTGGCAACTGAGCAGATCAATGTCCATCGTAATACTGGCCTGAACTGGGGCGCCCAAGAGAATCTTGTCGAAGATATCGCCAGAATAAATGAAATTCTTCGGCAGAATCCGTCGTTTTGGCATGGCAGTAATATTCGCATGCTTGATACGAATAATGATAATATTATTATGTTCCTGCGAATAGATTCAACCAAAAGTAATGTGATTTTGGGAGCGATAAACCTTGATGTTGAAAATAGCCATGAAATCTATTGTGAGCTTGGAAAACTTAATATACCTGATTTTGACGAAGGTAAATATCTGCATGAATTGCTGGCTAACAGCTGCGAGATAGCAGAGAACCGAGGTTTGCTGAAAAAGCAGTTAGCTCCAGGCCAATGTATGTTGTTCAGGCTTGAGCCCAAACATGATGCGATTTTTCCGGAAATACCTGCGATATTTATCGCAGACCCAGCCCATATCGCTTTAACTTATCGGATATTGCTGAGCAGATTTGAACCATGGGAAGTTGCTCAGATTAACCAGCAGGAGCTTTTGAAAAAAGGCAAAGACTATCGAAGATTTATAGCCTTAGTAAATAATCTCAGTTTGAATCAGCTGATAAAATGCGACATTGAAGTGGAAATGGAACGGATTACTGATGAGCAAATTGATCGATATTCAGCAGTCTGGTCTTTTCAGGAAAGCACTAAGGAATACATTATCCCCGGTGATAAATGGCTGATGGTTGATACTTTTGTGCCGGGCACGGCATATCTTAAAGTTGATGATGAAGAATTATGTTATGATTCGATCCCGAGTCCTGATGGTCTGGGCCACGAAACATATTTTGAGCCGATACCGGATAATGTTCATGCTAAACTGAGGTTCAGCTGGAAGATTCGTCAGCAATTAATGACACAAAGGCAGAATCAGCCTCAGGAATATCCAATTATGTCATTGGCCTGGGGCGCCAGAGGTTCCAGAAAAACCAGGGTTTATCCAATCAAATTAAGCAAGCAGGATTTGGGTCAGGATTATGGCACAGTGGTGTTGACTAATGGGCTGGGCAGCTTATGTCAAATGCCGGCGATACCCGGGCAATTCAATACCAAGTATGATTCAATGCTGGCAATACCAAAACAGCCGGATAATCTTTGTGATCGCACATCATTATTACGCGGTTTTGTTGAAACAATTCAGGTTGGCAGCAGAGTCTTTGATTTAGACAACAGTTTCCTGGAATCGTTTATCCGCTATCCGCATCCGACATGGGTTTTCAATTATGATGATGGTCATTATAATGTCAAGCTGGAAAGAACTGTTGTCATGCCCGATGGCAAAAATGTTGTTTATATTCGTTATAAAATCAAAGAAGCCAATACCCAGGTAAAACTATTAAGTAAATGTTATCTCGATTATCGCAGTGTTCACAGTCAAACTCGGGTCCGTCAGGACAGCTGGCTGGAAAATATGGTTCAACATAGTTGCCATAAACTCGAACGTCAATCAGGGTTTTTGTATAGCCCGAATCAAGAATATACGGTCCTGGTTAGTGCCAATAAAGGTGAATTTCTCGATCAGCCCAGTTGGGTTTATGATATTTATTGTCGGCAGGACCAGGAAAATGGTCTTGACAGTGTGGGCGATAGCTTCTCGCCGGGCCTCTTTGATTTTGAGCTGAATTATGGCGAGTCGGCGACTATACTGGTAGCGGCAGACCCACGTCAGCAGGATGATACGGTTTATAAAGCCGAGATGTTTGAAAACAAACGTGTCAAGGAATTGCTTAGCAAAGTCAGGCCCACCGAATCGCAGCGTGACCCGACCGTTAAAGTTTTATGTACAGCTTTGGATCAGTTCCTGGTCAAGCCCGGGCATCGTTGGCAACTGATGGCGGGGTATCCATGGCTGGGAATGAATAGCCGGTTAGCGATTCATTGTGTGGACGGTTTACTGGCCGCCGGACGCGATGAAGTTGCCCATGATATTATCCTTAGCAGTGCCCAAACGGAAAAGGATGGTTTTCTGTGTGACTGGATTTGTGCCGGTGCCAATGAAAGAACAAATATAGAAGCTTCACTTAGAATTTTTGAAGCAGCGAAAAATTATGTATTACATAGCTGTGATATGCCATTCTGGGACAGGGCTGTTGATGCAGACCGTTCGCTCAGGCAGGTATTAGTAGATATTTATGAGAGTCTGAAATCCAAAACTGCTAATCAATTAAGCCTTGATGAAGAAACATCCATGTTGTATTGTCCGGCGGGGCTGACATGGATGAATACTACTTATCCTCAGGCGACGCCGAGGGTAGGTTATCCGGTAGAAATTCAATGTGCCTGGTATAGGGCCTTAGGTGTTTTATCTGAAATCTATGAACCATATCGCCGTGAAGCAATTGAACATCGTGAAAATATCGAAAGGCATTTTAAGGCTTTGTATTGGGATGCGACCCGATGTTATTTATATGATGTTTTGGTACCGGGCAGGACAATGCGAGCCAGCCAGGCGGTAGCTGACCCGGCCTTGAGATTTAATCAGCTCGAAGCAATTACGACAGGTTTATTGCCGCGTGAGCAGGGCAGACAAATAGTCGAGTTGATCACTCAGAGATTATTAGTGCCGGCGGCTATTAGAACGCTTTCAGAAGATGCTTTATCGGTGCCTTTGGTGATAACCGATGATAATGGCCGGATGCTGGTTGACCCGCGTATGCCTTATCAGGGGCATTGTACCGGTGATGAATTACAGCGTCGTTTAGCTTATCATAATGGTACAGCCTGGCCCAGTGCTTATGCCTGTTATATCGAAGCTCATGCTATTGCCGGAGGCTATAGCCCTCAGGTGGTGCAGGAAGCATTAAGTTTCTTTGAGCCGGTCTGGTCTGAATTGTTTATGGGTGGATTAGGGACAATGTCAGAAATGAAAGATGGCAATTATCCTCATGCTAATCGAGGTTGTTATGCTTATGCATTAAGTGTATCTGAGACTTTGCGAGTGTATCTGAAATTGAAATATGAAAGTAAGGCATCCGGCAAATTAGTCAATGAAATTACGCAAAGACTAAAGTAAGACAGGTTCCTATTAGGAATGGATTTATGAATGATTATTATCAGGACAGGCGTTCAGACAGGCGTTACAGTTTTACCAATTCACCAGTGATCTGGCGACAGCAGGGTGGCCACCAGTGGTTGCGGGGCTATATTAATGATTTGTCGGTCAGTGGATTATCGTTACTGGTTAGTGAAAGCGTCAGTCTTGATGATGATTGTATACTTGAATTGCAGGTTAGCGATAAACGCAAAGTATTGCTGGAACTTGTCCGCAAAGAGTTTGTGGGTCGGGAAAACTTATTAGGTATGCGTATCATTTCAGGTGATAATGATCCAGCTGAACTACTTTTTGACCCTGAAACTTTCGATGGCTGTGGTTGCCCTGATGAACTTGTCCCAAAAACCAAAATTATAGAAAAGGTTGAGCATAGGAAGAAAACTAGAATATTTGGTAACATTTGAAAATTTTCATCCTTGATTTTGGTTCAAAATCGATGCTAAATCAAAAAAGTTTACTTTGTCATCCCCGCGAAGGCGGGGATCCAGGAAATATAAATCATAATTTTGACTCGAAAACTAGATTCCCGCCTGCGCGGGAATGACACAATTAAATTTCATGCATTAGTCCTGTAACCCAAAGCAGTGAATCAGTTATAATCCGCTGAAATCCGTTACCATTACATTATTTATTCTGTATACAGAAAAGATGATGATTAGTTCGAATCAGGATACGGTCAGATATTGCTATGGGTGATGCGATTATGCCATCTTTCATATCGATTTCTGAAATGATCTCGAATTTATCTTTCATTTTTAAGACGAAGACTTTACCATCTTCGCGTGCGGCATAGAGGTGTTCACCTGCAATAAGCGGTGTAGAATAAAAGTTGCCTTTACCCTTGGGAAAAACTCCACTCCAGATAGTTTTCCCTGTTACAGGATCAATGCAATCAATCTGGCCCAGGTCGCCGATTAAGTATACTCGACCATTGTATTCTGTTGGTGATGGGATGAAAGGGCCGATGTCCTTGCGTTTCCACAAACGATGGGTTTCGGTAATATCTCCGCTGCCGCCCAGCTTGATGCCATGTAGGCGAGGTTGACGGCGGTCGGCTCGACCGCAAGGTACAACTGCGATATTTCCAGCAATGACAGGCGATGCCACCGATGGCCAGAACCTGATTTCATCGGGATTGAAGTTACCGCAAGACCAGATTATTTTACCATCGACTGCATCGTGAGCGGTAAGGTGCTGGCCTCCCCAAACCATGATGGCTTCTGTTCCTTTGTGTGAAAAAACAAGAGGAGTTGAATAGCCCTGACTGCCTTCTTTGGGTGTTGTATAGTTTCGCGGTACTTTCCATCCCAGCTTGCCGGTGACTTTGTCAAAAGCAGCCAGCCATGATTGATCGTCATGCATTTCGGCTATTATAACATATTTTTTAGTTAAGGCCGGAGATGTCCCAAAATCCCAGTAACGGTTGTCTTTGCCGTATTGCTTAAACAGGTTGATTTCCCAGCGGATAGAACCATCAAGTTCAATTGCCGCTAAGTTACCACTTTTGAAAAGGGCGAAAACTGCTGAACCATCGGTTGTGGCTGAGGGATTGCTGCCTGATCCGTTTTTGTGTTTGCCAGCATCTTCAGGGCCCAGTTGCTTTTGCCAGATTTGTTTACCTGAGAAGTCAAAGGCAAGGACAGTATCTAAATCATTAACGCCTGTGGTAAGGTAAATTTTATTATCCCATACGATAGGGGTTGAGAAACCCTTGCCGGGAATGTCAATTTTCCAGAGGGCTTCTTCCGGAGTCCATTTTACCGGATAACTTCCTGAACTGATGCGACTATTGTTGTCAGGTCCACGCCAGCGAGGCCAATTATCTTCAGCTGCATTAGCCAGACTTGTTATAAAAAGAAAGCATACCAGGTATCTTGTGAATTTAGTGCTAAACAATGTTTTTGATTTGGTTTCCATAGTAAGTATTCCTGATTATAAATGTAATATTTTTAAGGAAAGGCCATTATAGCAAGAACAGCCATAAAGGTCGATTAAAATATATATTGCCCTCTGTGCCCAATGGTTTATTGGTTTAATAGTTGCATCTTGGGGCTGATGCTATTATAATTAATGTACTTTCAATAAATCAATATTTTTATGGAGGCTTCTATGAAATTCCGATTAACCTTACCTATTCTGTTGATTCTGTCTTTTTCCATGCAGACAGCCTTATTTGCCGCAAAAGCTCCCAAAAAAATCAAAGTTTTCATTCTCGCGGGCCAATCAAATATGGAAGGCAAGGCCAAAGTTGAGCTTTTGAAATATCAGGCATCCCTACCAGAAACCAAAGAACTTTTCAAGCAATTTGTCAAAGATGGTGAATTTCTCACCCGTGATGATGTTTGGATTAATTATCTCAATCGCAAGGGTAATTTAACGGTTGGCTATGGCTCACCAGATCGAATCGGGCCGGAACTGGGCTTTGGTTTTACTATTGGTGACCATTTTGACCAGCAAATCCTGATAATTAAAACCGCATGGGGTGGCAAAAGTCTGGGCCGTGATTTTCGTCCACCGAGTTCAGGTTTACCCGATGAGCAGACTCTCAATGAGATTCTAACCAAAACCAATGAACAAAACGAAAAACGCAAAAGACCGCTGGTTACAATGGATGATATCAAGAAAAGCTATGGCCATTATTATCGTGAAATGCTCAAGGAGGTCAGCACAACCTTAGCAGAGCTGAAAACCCGTTTCCCTGAATATAAAGAGCAAGGCTATGAAATCGCGGGCTTCGTATGGTTTCAGGGCTGGAACGATATGTTCGATGAAAATTTCTTAGCCAATTATGACAAGCATATGGCTAACTTTATTCGTGATATACGCAAAGATCTTAAATGCCCGAAATTGCCCGTAGTCATCGGTCAAATGGGCCAGGAAGGACCCGATGGTGCCAGTAAGAACATGCAAACCATCAAAGATGCCCAGGCAGCCATGGAAAATATCAAGGAATTCAAAGGCAATGTCAAAGTTGTAAAGACCGACCAGTTTTGGGATGAAAAAGCCGCCAAACTGGTTAAAAACTGGCAGGATAATATCAAAGAATGGGAAAAAGTCGGCTCCGACCGCGGCTATCATTATCTCGGCTCTGCTATAACATTCACCAAAATAGGCAATGCCTTTGGCGATGCGATGATTGAACTGATGGGAAATGAAAAGTAAAACAAGGTTCGAAAGTTTAAAGGTGTGAAAGGCAGTGGTGGTAGTTGCAGTTCACACCTTTTCTTTCTATTTGAATCTATCCTTCAATCGATCTTTGATACTGATCGAACAATGTTGCAAATACCGCCGCCCAGCTGCTGGTCAGGGCGTATTGGCGGGCATTTTTGCCCATTTGTCTGCGCAGGGCTTTATCATCGATCAGTTCCTGTAGCTTTTGAGCGAAATGTTTTTTATCTGTACAGATAAATCCGGTCTGGCTGTCCTGAACGATTTCCTTTGGCCCCATCTTATCGGTAACCACAACGGGTAACCCCGAGGCCATCGCTTCTAAGACGACATTGCCAAAGGTGTCAACTGTGGATGGAAAGGCAAATATATCAGCCGAAGCATATTCCCGTGCGAGTTCTTCGCCTTTGAGAAATCCCTTAAACTGGCCATTACCGCAGAGCTTTTGCATATCAGGCATATAAGGACCATCGCCAACGATAATAAGTTGGGCATCGGTTTTATCCTGAAATATTTCAGCTAAAGTATCCAGACTTTTTTCGATTGATACCCGGCCGACATATATAACCCGAACTTCATCATGTTCGATTCGCAGATTTGGGTCGAACCTTTCGGTTTCAATGCCTCTGGAAAATATCTCAACAGGGACATCCAGTTTTTCTTCAAGCTGGATTTTGGTAAACTGCGACGGTGCCAGCACCATTTGCATTTGATTATAATACCAGCGCATGAATTTCCACATTAATGATTCGGATCTATCGCCGGAATGCTCGCTGGGCAGTTTCATTTTGGCGACAATATCATTTATTTTATCATGAACATATTCCGGCAGGGTCGTATGATATGACCCGATCATCGGCACATGATATTTTTTCGCAGCGATCAGGGCATTGATCCCCATCGATCCGGGGGTGGCGGTATGAATCAAATCATAATTGCCAGATTTGAACTGTTTAAACAGCCGCAAGCGGGGCAGCTTCAGGTCAAAAATACTTTCGGGGTAGATTTCTATAGGTAAGCTTGGCTTATAGCGATAGATATTGACAGAACCGATATTCTCACAGCTGTCGGTGTCCTTTGAATGGGTGTAAACATCCAGATGCAGGTTGTTTTCGCTGCAATATCTTGTCAGATAGCGAAAGGTATTAGCCACACCATTTATCTGGTCATAAGTGTCAGTAAATAACGCGATTTTGATTGAAGTATTTTTCATATTGATCTCAATTATCATGCTAACATATTTTTGACTGGACGGCAATTATTATCCAGTCCAGGCAGGGCTAACGCATGAAATTTAATTGAAGAATTTGGAGAAATAAACAAAATGTTAAAATAGGCAACTTGCGCGA
>JAEIOG010000079.1 GCA_016342495.1 Phycisphaerae bacterium | reverse complement strand
TCCATTGCCCAGATTATAAACGAAAAGCTGGAATTATTCACTTGTAAAAAGAACTAATTATTTATGCAACAGGCTCTTTACAGTTTTAATTACTGAAACCTGTGTTTCATTTAAACTAACACTTTTATCTCTGGCTTTTACAGTATAGGAATATTGGACATTTTCAACCAATCCAGTATCAGTATAGGTTTGACTGACCTGCCAACCGCTACTGTGGGCCAGGTCGTTAAGACAAGTAAAATAATATTGAACATCTACATCATCAATTGCCAGAACAGCCTTCATCGAAATAGAATCAGAATTAATGGCATGAGGTTCGATTTCCCAGCCCATCGGGTCTGAATTGGGAGCCTGATTGTCGATTCGGACAATACGAACATTGTCAACCAGGGTTCTGCCATTGCCACCACCCTGCCTGACTTCCAGCCATAATGGCAAGCCATTATTCAATGTAGAGCCAGTTGTCAAAATAACCTCAATTTCTTCAATCGCATCACTGCCAAGGTCTGGTTTAACCAGCCCACTATCGGCAATTCTAACAGCACCTACAGATGCCAGGTCAACACCATCAGCCGCAAGACTAATATTGCCACCAGCCCAGAGACTTACCTTAACACCTAAAAATGAACTTCCTGTTTTCTGCCCCAGTAACATTTTGACTTTATATTCGGTATCTTTTGCATACAGACAAATATTCTGATAAGCCCACTTGTCATTGCCAAGCTCAAGCCAGTTATCCCCTTCGGTAGTAGCCGGAAAAGCCCCACCTGCACAAGAAGTATTTAAATAACTGGATGCGTCAAACCAATCCAGAGCTCCACCGGTGGAATCACCCGGTTCCAGAGCCGGATTTTCAAATCCAGGATTATACAATATCGGTTCTACTTTTAATTTGCCAAAAGTTCCAAACCGCCAAACCGGGCCTCTGGTAACAATATCACCATCTTTTACGCTATCGATTCGCCAATAATAATTAAGATTGGCATCAGTAGCAGCCAAATAACTAAGTTGACTTTGACGACCTTTGTACAATACTGAATCGACATCGGCATCAATGACAGCTTGCTTATCGGTACCGAAATACACATCGAATACATAGCCATCTGGTTTGCCAGGACGCCAGCTTGTTTCAATAGATTCTCCACCGATAATATCATTAGTCAAATTAGCTGGCTGGGGAGCACCGGCGGGGATTTCATCTTTTGCTACATCATAAGCAGTTATAGCCGCCGCTGGCAAAGCAATATTATATATCCGTACATCATCAATAATACAAGGCCGGGATGCATCATCATTAGAACAATTAAATAGTCTTAAGGGATAGTAATTTTCGATCATACCATCGGCGATATGGCTGCCAAATGTAGTATTAGCGATTTCCTGACCATCAACCCAGGCTCGAATCTGCTGACTATCCCGATCAAGGACCATCGCCAAATGATACCATTTGCCAGCCTGTATAGAAGTATTAGATGTTCGATCAAAATATTCTGTATCATCAATACTATTTCTTTGCATATTGCCAATAAACCGAAAACCACTGCTATCGACATTTTCAATTGCCCAGCCACCGCGCGGATTATCCATTCGTCCAGAAATAACCGCCGCACCTTTACAGGCGATAACGCCAGTGGTGGCAGGCACTTCAGCATATTTCACCCAAAGCGAAACGGTCATACTGCCATCCAGTGGATCTCCGGTATCAAACGAGGCCCGGGAAGTTGTCGCATTAGTGGTATTTTCTATCGCATTCCCTAAAACACCTGCGACACTGGCTGTGCTAATAGTTAGGCCATTTTCCATTTGACCATGCGCCTGATATGGTCCCAGATCCCAGAGTGTATTACCATCAGTAGCATCTAACACTAAATGCGAAGCTAAACCCGGCGACCGGACATATACTTTAACTTTGCCATTGCGATTAGTCAAACCACTACTGTCGGAAACATGATATTCAAATCTATCTATCCCAACAAAATCAGTCGCAGGCATATAGCGAACAATACCATTACCTAAATGCTGGATTGTCGCCCCCTTTTCAGTGTCACTATCAACATATTCCAATGTGATCGTCTGGCCATTGCCATCAAAATCATTTTCCAGCACATTAATATCCACGCTTTGATTAATATCAGTATTGGCACAATCTTCCATTGCGTGAGGATGAATCGGGGCACCATAAATTATTTTTGGGGCAGCGGCTTCCAAAGCTTCATGGGCATGGCCAATCATCCGCTGAACAGTACCGGTGCCTAATGCCGAACGCGAGCCGCTCATGGTATCTTCCCAGGAACTGTAATGGCCGGCACCAAAGCCATGAGCCACCTCATGACCTAATGAACGAGAATATGGTGAAGTCGAACCCAGCGTACAGGTATGCTGATGATCGATAGTTAATGGGTCAAAAAGCCTGCCCGATGAACCACCACCACCGGGAGCTTTAAATTTCATTTTGGTATTTACATAAGCACTTTGACTGCCAGTCCACCAGGATTTCCAATTATCCGGTTCGCCATCGATGCGAATAACAATTTCCTGAATTTCCCAGGCGATACCCATATCACGGGCATAAAAATGATCCGAATCATTCACACGCTGCTCAACTCTAGCGACAGCTTTTTCGATATCGCTGCCCATCGCCAGATAAAAGTCATTGGCGATATCGACCCCAACATGAATCTTGCGCATATTATATTTTGGGACAATATAACCATTGGGCGTGGGGCTTATCCGGTCAATAGTAAAAGGCACAGCTATATTACCGGAACCAGGATCAATGATACCTTCTGGACCACTGACATCAACGGCAATATTAGATAGTCTCAAGGTATGATGACGCCCATCGGTAAAGTTGACATGCATAATATTGCCCGGCTCAATGACGGCATTGACCTGAATATCCGGGTCACTTTTGACATAGCCCCGATAAGTGCGAACCTGCGGAGCGGAGACATCTTGATAGGTACCATCAGTATACCACAGCAGCACCTTGCAGCCGGGCCTGCGTAATGACCTTTTGACCAAAACCAGTTCATCAGCTTGGCCATCATTATTAACATCAATAATCGGCACAGTCAGATTATCCGGCAGAATACCATGGCATTGGGGAATAACAATAAGCGATATCGAAATAGCGATTAAAGCGAACACAGATTTGGAAATATTCATAAGTTCTCTTCCTATAATAACTTAGGCATGATATAACACCACAATTCAAATACCCTCACAAGAATCACGGCACATTCAAAAGAGGATATAGCCTAAGTTGCCGGTTTTGGTCAAAAAAAATAGAAATAGTTATTCTTGACAAAATACAGCTATAGATACTATCTTATCCTTAACATTTATTACTAAGAAGAAAGGATTCACTATGTGGACATGCCCAAACTGTAACGAGGAAATCGCTGATCAATTTACCCAATGCTGGAAATGTGTTGGAAAAGAAGAAGGTTTCGAAGTCGATGAGCCTGCTCTTACAGGGCAGGATATACACCCAGATACCGAAGAATTCGATGTACGGCTGTCAACCACCGATTCTATTCCGGGTGAAATGATCGCACATAGCATAGGTCTGGTATGCGGTGAAACAATCTTAGGCAGTGATTTTTATACCGGCATATTGGCTGAAATAGCTGATACTTTTGGTGGCCGTTCCGGAGCATATGAATCCAAGTTGAAATACGGCAGAAATATCGCAATAAACGAGATGTCCCAGAAAGCCAACAGCTTAGACGCTGATGCCATTGTCGGAATTCGGTTTAACTATGAAACTATTAAAGAATCCATGCTGATAATCTGCGTATCCGGAACCGCCATAAAACTGGCTCAATAACAAGACAAGGGAAAAGATGAATACAAAAAAAATTAAGACCTTAGCATTATCTACAACATCAATGCTCATTTTACTTTTAACCTTTACCGGCTGCGGCAAGCCAAAGACTTATAAACCTTTGAATATCTTATTCATCGGCAACAGCTACACCTATTATGGCGACCTGCCAGAAGTCATCACCCAGATGGCTCTGGCCAAAGGCCGGATAATTCATCATCAACAGCAAACTCCCGGCGGCAAAAGTCTAGCTGAGCACTGGCAGATGGGCAAAGCCGCTCAATTAATCGATTCTGGCAATTGGGATATCGTTGTACTGCAGGATCAAAGTTCGATGCCGGCGGTCAAACCCGAAGAAACCCAAAAATATGCAAAATTGTTTTGCGATAAGATTCATGCCATAGGCGCTACACCCATGTTTTACCTGACCCCGGCCTATCACGCCCCGCGCAGCGACCCGATCCCGGATATGCAGGCTAAGCTGGCAAAGACTTATATTCAAGTCGCCAAAGAAAACAATGCCCTTATCGCCCCGATAGGTCTGGCCTGGCAGGCGGCGTATAAGCATAATCCGGATTACCCTCTGCACACCCAGGACAATTCCCATCCGGCGGCTCTGGGGGTTTATCTCAATGGTCTGGTATTCTATGCGGCGATCTATAATGAAAAACCCGAAAATATGATAACCGAAATGAAAGTTGTCAAAGATGGCAAAGAGCAGATTATCAGATGGGACATAAATAACAAGACCCGCAGACAACTGGAAACATACACCTGGCAGGCCATGCAGAACCTCGCCATTCAAACAAACCAATAATAAATTTTCAGGAGAATCAAATATGCTCGCCAATAAATCATCATTCACATTATCTTTATTATCCTTTGTTTTATTAATTTCTATACTACAAGGATGTTCCGACAAAGAATCATCCAGCAATGAATCGGTTTCAATTGCCGATGCTGATATCCAGAACAATTCCACCTCAGAATCGGCAAGTATTAAAGCAACCCATGACTATGACCAGTTATTTGCCCAATGCAAAAGCAATGCAGATCAAGGTGACAGTGATGCAATGTGTGCTTTAGGTTTCATGTACGCTGAGGGCAAAGGTATAGAAAAGGATATGCCCAAAGCCATTGAATGCTGGAATAAATCTGCGGAACTTGGAAGTCCCACAGCAATGCACAACCTTGGCTTTCTGTATGCTGAGGGCAATGGAGTTGAAAAAGATTATAACACGGCAATCAAATGGTACAAGCAGGCTTTCGCTCTAGGCAATACTGAATCATGGTATAATCTCGGCCTCATGTATAAAAATGGGCAGGGAGATGCCTCAGAATTTGAAGAAATAATCAACCAGTATAAACAAAAAGCAAATGATGGCGATGCTGCTGCGATGAATGACCTTGGCATGTTTTACAGTAAAGCATGGTGTATAGAAAAAGATGATGCCTTAGCCCTTGACTGGTGGCAAAAGGCAGCGGAAAAGGATCACCCTCCGGCCTTATACAATCTTGGTCTGGCATATGACCACGGCAATGGTGTTGACAAGAACCTGGACAAGGCAATAGCCTTCTATAGAAAGGCAGCAGAAAAAGGGGATACTAAGTCAATGCATAATCTCGCCAGCATGTATCGTACAGGCCGAGGCATTAAAGCAGACTCAGATATGGCGGTCAGCTGGTACGAAAAATCGATTGCCGCCGGCCAAGCTAGATCAATGTTTGACTTAGCGTTTATGTATGAAATTGGCGATGGCATTGCAAAGAATCCGGAAAAGGCTTTGGAATTATACCAAAAGGCCGCCTGGAAGGGAAATACTTCTGCGATGTATAATCTGGGATGTATGTATGGCAGTGGGACAGATATTCCAAGAGATTTAATCGAAGCTGGGGCATGGATCGCTGTTGCACATTCTGTTACTGGCGATGTAAAACAAAAAGCTGCACTGGATGGGACAATGCAGGCATTGTCAATGGCCCAGAGAAAACAGGTAAGCCAAAGAGCCAGTGCTATTGCCAGACAATTAAACCAGGATATGCGTAATGCCAAAGCCCCTCAGCAAACAATGTCGCCATCAGTAGATTAATCGACTTTTCGCAATAAAAATAAAGCCCGACATCACCACCGATGCCGGGCTTATTAAACAAATATCGCTATTTGCTTTTATACAGAATAATACAATTATGCTCGAGCTTCGCGCCGGCGGTCCTTTGAGCGGGTCAGCGATTTACACTGACTGACCGGGATACGCATATCCATCGCCGAACCAAAATCTTTATGATCGAGATATTCGCCGCCACCGCCGGCGACCCGGCCCAGAGCAAATACCATAAATGCCAGATCACATACCCGAGATAATGTAATGCGTTTTTCCACCAGAGATTTCCAGCAGGTCGCCAAAACCACCGAAGCGATGGCACCATCAACATTAACCGCCCAGACCTGACTGGCAACGCCGATCTCTTTGAGCTTATGGGCCATCTGATGATAAAATTCCAGGAAGATATTATGAATATTCTTTTCCCTGAGATATTCGCTGATAATGCGTTCACGCGGATCATAATTAACCGGCTTGTCACGGAAAACCGGGTGACCCAGACATGGAATACGTTGATAGTCCACGCCAGCATCCTTGGCGGCATTACGCTGTTTATTAAAGCGTTCAGCTTCCTTATTGACAATTTCCTGCAAATCCAATGCTTCTTCTGGATTATATGGATCATTTAGATTGACACCATTAAATACCTTTATCAGATACTCAACAGCTACCCGGCCATTGCCGCCATGGACATTACCGATACAGGCCAATGTCGCAATCATCGCGGTATTAGGGTCATTACCCGCCGAGGTACTCAGCTTGGCACCCTGGGCGGATATGGTCCCGGGGCCATTGGTCAAAGCTGCGATGAAACATTTTTCCAGCAGTTTCACTTCAAAATCCTGAGGCTTTTCGCCCAGCCAGGCGGTCATAACCGATTCGATAAATGAACCTTTTCGCATTTCATCCTCGACACTATTGCCATAAATACAGGTTGTTGCGCCATCATTACTGGAGCAATGGCTGGCATTACGCATATCTCTTCGGGAAGGATTAGCTCCGATAGAACCGCTAAGCTGCTTTACCTGATCGCAATAGGGTTTAGGTATCACGCCATGGTGCAGCACAAGTTTCGATGGCAGCTTTTTACCTTTGCCTTTATAATCGACAAACCACGGATTCAGCGATAAAGGCTTCGATGGCTTAAAATCCCTTTCTATACCCAAAACATCGCAAATTAACCCTGCTGCCGCAGGCAGATGATGCAGAGATGTGATACGGATACCCCGCTTTAATGCCTGGGCCAGCTTTTCAGTCTTTTCATATTTTTTTGATGGGTCAAAAGGCTCGATACCATAATATTCATCAAACAATTCCATCTTATCGGTAGCACTGGTACCTTTGCCTTCGACAACCGCCCCGGCATGACCCAGTGAAAGATTACACTTTTGCAGAATTTCACCGGTAATATAAGAAATCACCGGCTTGGGATATTTGGTTTCTACCATCATCTCGACGGCCTGCTTTTCGTAGATTCCGCCGGGCTCAAGGTAAGCTATAATAAGCTTGGTCGTTTCTTCATCGCGAGCCAACTCCAGGAAATTTTTCAATGGACTCTGAATCAGCATATCCTTACCCGTTGAAATCCCAAAGGCGGTGCCCATACCAGAACTTAGCAAATAGCTGGCCATGGTATTTACCATATTGCCACTATTGGAGATAATGGTAGCAGAACCCTTTTTGAAAGAATTAGCCGGGTCATTACTGCCGACAGCTCCGACACGAACGCCATCATGAGTATTGATCACGCCAAGGGAATTACAGCCAACAACATCTATATTAGCAGCTTTACAAACTTCAGAAATCTTGGCGGTAACTTCAACTGATACATGCTCAGTCACCACGAAAATTGTTTCGACCGGATTATTGTGTAAAGACACAATATCTTTAATCTCCGAATAAACCGCTGCTGGAGGTGAATAAACAATAATTTTATTTGGTTTGCGATCTTCGGGCAGTGATCGCACCATTTCTTCAAAAGTCGCGTATACCGGCACTTTACTGTCGATACTGATTTCGACATTTTGGCCACCTTTGCCCAGAGCCCAGCCCCCGACAATATTATTACAATATTTTTGACTGGCAACAGTAACTCCTGCTGCCTCGCGACCAGTAATATTGGAGACAGCCACCCTGTCGCCCGCTTTCAATATGTCACTCAAGCATTTCGCTCTCATTTTTGACCCCTGCTATTTTGCATTTAGTCTGTATTTTTTGTTTATATTTTATCTGTCAGGGCAAAACCCATTCAGGCAAACAACTTATTTACTCAAACTTACCGAACATTATCTGTATCATTTTAGCTATATGAAGCAAGCCGCAAGTAGGATGGGCTATGCCCATGCTGATAAAAATTATATCGCTATAGCGATACCGATTTTACGTATTGTTTCACTTAGCAAAAAAATTACTCTTATTTTAAATTAGCATTTACCGCAGGTAAATACCGCAACTTTTATACTTCGCATCTCTGCGAGTCACTTTTAACTGTTGGTTTTTAACTTCCAAACTGACTATCTGTCAGTTTGAGTTATTTAATAATCTCTTCTGGTTCCCATTTATCTTTGAGCTTGGCGGCATATTCTGCTACCAGGGTTACTGGGGTTTCCGGACCAAAAATAACATAAGGCATACCCAGAGAATCAAGCGTATCACGCATAGTCAATAGACCCTGAACTAATCGAGGCCCGCCGCGGCCAATAACTACAGGAATATTCAAAGGCCCATTTTCATATACATAATTCTGCAGGGCATCGGCAATGGCTTTCAAGGTAACATCGATCATGGTATTATTAGCATTGCCGCCCAAGATCAACAGAAGTTCAGCATTACCAAGATGATGATCAAAACATATCTTAGCTGTGCCATACATACGATCATAAGGAGGATTGCCACCAAAATCGCTAAGTAAGATCGGATCACCGCCACACTGCATTAATGTCTCAGTGATAATTGTTGAAGCACCGCCGCCAAACAAGATTGGTAAAATCCCTTTGCCGCCCAATTCCGAAGCATGGGCCTGACCACGATAACTGGAGGCATTCCAGGCTGAAAGCTCTTCTTCGAATAAAGTCTGATTAGCAGGATATTCCGGCAAGACAAAACCCAGATTCTTGAACTTAAAATTAGCCTCATCAAAAACCGCCTTAAAATCACAGGCAAAAGGTCGGCCATTAGGAGTAATTCGCCAGGGGTTCACTTCGCACATTCTCATACCAGTTGAAATAAACATATCCCATAAATCCACCAGACTACGGGAAAACAAACTGATAAGTTTTTTGGGACAGCCAAGTTTTTCCAGTTGCTCGCCAACCTGATATGCACCTAAACCTTTATAAACATCTATCGGAAAGGTAATTTTTTTGTCATCGCCAACTTCTTCGATATCCATACCGCCAGATAAGCTGATAGTCATCGAAGGGCCGGTATATTTCGAGTTATAAGTAATAGCGGTGTAAACTTCCAACTCCGAAGGGATAAACTCAGTCATATAAGCGGTGCGAGTCATCAGGCCATTAACTTCCATTGACTGGATACGTTTTAGCTCGCGCTGAGCTTCGACATGGTCGGTTATGACTTTGACCGCGCCAGCTTTGCCACGTTTACCTGATAAAACATCAGGCTTTACTATAGCTTTACCCGACCATTTCTTTAATGCTTCGCGAATATCAGCACCGCTGGCCGAAGCTGTCAAATAGCCAGGTACTGGCAGATTAAAACGTGGAGCGACATGCTCCAGAAAAGTAAGTTCCGTCATTTGTGCAGCCATCAGCAGGCTCCTGTGTTAAATATATTTTCGACACTCTACTGCCTACTTAGCATCTTCGGGCAGTAATCATTTTATTGGCCAGTAGCATAACATTGCATATTAATCTGTAAAGCATAACTTTGTAAAAAAACTGCTTTTTCCACTATCAAACCTCATCGTTGCCGCATAATTATTACAATTGGCATAGTTTGCATATATTGTTTTTATCGGTCAATTGCCGCGTTAAAATAAATCACTTTTACTTTTATACCATAATTCAAGATTTTGGTAATTTTCAGGTACAAGCTTTTTTGCTTGCTTGTGCATCATCAGTCCAGATATAAAAAAAACTGCCAACTTTGCTCCTTGGAAAAAGCAAAATTGACAGCTATATTTTTTTAAGTTTTTTTTAAAATTCAGGAAAATATATTTCAATTTAGGTAAAATAGCACCAATAACTCAACCGCCAAAATCCTCAATTGCAGGGAAAAACCCGGAAATTTATCTAATCGTCAGGCTACAAATAAATAATTAACTCAAGATCGTTAAATTAAACAGGCCTGCTTAGCAAATATTTGCTGAGCAGGCCTTTATTATTCTATGGGTATAGAAATCTACAGCACAACCATTTGGGTATTGCTGGCTTCACCTTCACCGGCTTTATTGACAGCCACGATGCGATATTCCAGTTCTTTGCCTTTGGGTTGTTCGACCAGCGTAGCTTCACTGTCAATTGCGGTAGCGACATCGGCCCATGTGCCTTCTGGTCTTTCGCGTCTCATAACTTTATAGGCACTGGGTTTGCCACCATCAGATGGTGCTTTCCAGTCGAGAAATACCCAGCCATCACCTTGGCGGGGTGCTTCCAGTAATCGGCTCTGGCCCGGCTGGGTTAATGCGGTTCTGGATTTTCTACTGTTCCAGCCAATCAGTTTCAGTTTATCGCTATCATTTTTAGCGGTGTTTTCGACATAGGCAATATCGGTTTTCATATCATCGACCATATCTTCCAGAGCTTCATCTTTGGCGGTAATAGCGGCATCATAAGCAGCGGCGGCAGCGATGGCGGCGTTCTTGGCCGCTAGGTATGCAGACATTTTTGTGCTTAACTCCGCTGGCAAGATTGGCGGGCTGGGATACACTGCGGTATTATCAGTTAAACCAGCGATCATGCTGTTTGCTAATACAACGATTTCAGCTTCTGTCCTGGGGAATGTTGCCATAATTTTTTCCTTTCAATCAAAAAATATGGTATTTGTTAATAAAGCTATCTCCGGCACCCTTGCCCGAGCAATAGCAATATACGTTTTATTTTATTTCATTCATCAACATTTTGATTGACCACTTTAAAATTAAAAAAGCCCGACATTTTTCAAAGTGTCGGACTTAAGGTGAGTGTCATCAATAGCTAAAGCTTTATTTTATCAGTTTTGCTTCCAGTTGAAGCTGGTCATTTATGTCATCGAGTTGATTGGCAAGCTGATCTTCAAAGTCCCATAAGATATTTAACTGATCTTTAGTCAGTGATTCCTTTGGGTCTCGATACAATTCATTAAGCCATCCGATAGCGTCATCTAGTTGGCTATATTGTTCCTGCAATGTCAACTCTACAACCGGAACTTCAACTTTTGCGATAGATTCTGCCAGAATCGCCGATTGCTGAACAGTCGCCGGAGCTGAAACACCGCCAACATTATAACACGCCTGCCAAAGCCAATAATCCAGGAATGATGCAAGGTCAGCGGTATTAACCGCATCATCAGCATTCAAATCGCAAATAGGATTCCAGTTTAACGGATTATTGGGATCAGCAGGAGCAACACTTAGCCATGCTTCACTTAACAAGGCAAAATCATTAAGATTAACCATGCCATCATTATAAAAGTCAGCCGCTTCATAATTGTCATTGCAATGGGCTTCATCAGCGCCCATATCACTAGCGCCCATATCACTTTGCATACCATAAATACGGACATTGCTGTCAATATCAAGCTCACCTGCCACAAGATTAGGGTCACTGCCTTGATCTATACATGGAGAGTTATCAAAATCGATATGCCAGTCAAAGCTGTTGGGGTCGCGGCCGTTATATTCAGAAACAAACAGCGGGTTAGCGGTAATATTGTAATTAGCATCGGGCGTGGTGGTATTATTGGGGTCGTTAAAATCCTGCACACAGCTATAGGTATAGATACAGGATTCGGAAACCTGCTGGTCATTATGCCAGATAATATTATTGATCATGCCCGGAGCGCCTTCTTCTACCAGCACACCGATGGAATTATAGGCAATAGTGTTATTGCGAACTTCTGTCAGATAATCCGTAGTTCCAAAACTCAAACCGCTTTGGGCATTTATGGCAATGACATTATTAGTCAGCACCGGCACGCTATTGCTGTCAATGTCGATCCCGGCATTATTATTCAATATCACACAATGACTTATTGCTGGCGAACTGTTGTTTATATCAATAGCGAACAAGCCCGCCTGTTGGATATGGAAACCATCCAACACAACAGGATTAGCCGAGTCGTTGGCATTGGTAATATTGACTATCCGTTTATTAAGGGTATGACCATCAAGGATTGCACGATAGCGGCTCCAATGCCTCTGGCTACGTTCGGTTTCAATTCCGGCAAAACCTCCGTATATCTCACAGCCACTGGGAATATCGAAATAATCAAGCCACAAACTGGGACCGGGATTATAACGGCCATCAGCCACCCAGATTTCAGCCACGGCATCGGCATCCGCCGCCAGACGAGTTCGGGCTCTGGTCAGGGCATCCTGCAAATCAGTATAAGCATTGGCCCAGCTTGTACCATTATTAAAACCATTGGCATGAGCATCAACATAAATAACCCCCGGAACATATTCTGGCACATCAATATCTTCCCAGTCACCGATAGCGGTCGTTTCCTCTGCTCCGGCACTTGCTATATCACTTGTAATGGTAACATAATTAGTTATTTCAGTATAATACCCTACCGATTTGTTAACATTTACAGTTAAGCTTATTGTACTATTCAGGTCATCATAGGCCATACTGCCAATATTCCATACTAATGCCCCATCATTGACATCAACATAATCTATTTCCGGATTTGATGAGATGTAAGTAAGTCCCTCGGGCAGATAATCTCTAATAACCACATTCGTATGATTTAGTGCTTCAGGCCCATAAGTGATTGTGTAGGTTACTTCATCACCACCACCGACTGTCTGGCCATCAGGGACATCATCCTGTTTGGCAATATAAATATCTTCTGCATAATAGCCGCTATAGGCATTCGACAGGCACATTCCCGCTAATCCGCTAAGAGATACTCCGTCGGCATTGCTACTGTCATAGGTGAAATCGAGGCCAACAGATTAGTTGGGGTATTTGGAGTAATCAACCAGTCAGAGGCATCCCAGACCTCAATAGAAAAAGCATAACCTGTAACATTGGTGGTATATAGTAAACCAGTATCGGAATCCGCTACTGCACTTACAAGCTTAGATTCGATATAACGATAGGTGGAATTAGTTGGGGTATCAATATCATACTTGATAATCTTTGAACTATCTTTATAAGCCACGCCATAAAGATTATTTGCATTGCCATAATCACTATAAGCTATGGATACAACATCATTATCGGTATTGTCATTGCTTATCCCCATATCATGAGTTGCTACATAGGCAAAATTATTGTCGATATTATATTCAAATACTTCCTTATATTGAGTGCGATTAGGTATATTAATTCTTGAATACAAAAATTTGGATACATAAAGCTTATTGCCGACAATTACCGGATCGCATGCATAGTCAATATTAGCCAGAATAACCGGCGAAAAGGCTGTCGGTGTCAAGGTCAGAGTATCTGCATCCCAGTCATATACATGCATAATACCTTGATCTCGTTCAGTAGCATACAATCTTGACCGGACCGCATCATATGCGATGCCCGTACCATCTAAAAGCCCAACAGCCTGAATTGTTCCCAAATCATCTAATGTTCTCGAATTGATCAGATTAAAAACATTTGTTCGTTCATTGCAGATAAAGATCACACGGGCTTCATGGTCTATATCAATATCAGTTGGTCCCATACCTTTTCTATCAAATTCACATGTATTAAGATATTCCAGTTGAGAACCATTAATATTAAAGGCAAACAATTTAGAACCGCTATGGCTTGCGACATATAAGGTTTTGGCATGAGTGCTTATTGAAAACAATAAAATAGCAAGAAATGCGCGCACAATATCCTTTTTCATAATAAAATCTCCTGAACCGTTTAATGATTATATTAGTTTCTTTTTCTTCTGATAAGCAAAACACCCATCGACAATAAACCCAATGTGGCGGGTTCCGGTACAAGATGCAACTTGCCAGTGCCTGGATGTATAAGACAAACTACATCCAAAGGATTGCCATCCGAAAGAGTGCCTGAAATATTTACATAATAGTTTGTGGTAGTATCATTACTGATAACCCCATAGCCTTGTTCAAATTCACCATGTAAATAAACGTCACCATCTCCAATGATGAAAAGACTATAGAAAGGATGTATCGGTTCAGCATAAGTACCGCCATATACATGTAATTCAGAAGAATAAACCCCAAAATGTCCAACTGTGCCTCCGGTTATCGTCATTGAATCATTTACAAGCGTAACATTACCAGCAATCAGGCCACCGGACATAAATATTGTAGAATTACCAGCTGTTGGCAAACCTTCTTCTCTATCATCTGAATGGAGACCACTTAATAATTGCCCACTATATATATTGACATGTGAACCATGCAATAGATAATAGCTTTTACTCACTGTCCCGCCATTAATGGTTACCACACTATTTCCACCAGAATAAAAGTGTTCAGTAACACCACCTTCTAAAATTTCAACCGCGGTTCCCGGATCGGGATTGACATCCAGAAAACTGTCAACCCGATATAAATTATACGTTGGAGTATCAATTACATGCGATAAACCATCATCCCAGACAACAGTAGCCGCCGAGGATAGATTAGCAATCCCCAGAGTAAGCACTACTAAAATCAAAAACATCTTCTTCATAACAAATCTCCTGAACCGTTTAATGATTATATTAATTTCTTTTTCTACTGATAAGCAAAACACCCATCGACAATAAACCCAATGTGGCAGGTTCCGGTACAAGATGCAATTTGCCAGTGCCTTGGGCTATATGGCAATATGTTTCTATGGGGCTGCCATCTGCAAGTATGCCTGATATATATACATAATGATGTGCAACACTTACATTTTCAAAAACGCCATAGCCCTGATCGAATTCCCCATAGAGATAAATATCTCCTCCTGCAATATTGAACAGATCATCTTGAAAATATGTCGGTTCAGCATAAGTACCGCCATATACATGTAATTCAGAAGAATAAACTCCAAAATGTCCAACTGTGCCTCCGGTTATCGTCATTGTATCATTTACAAGCGTAACATTTCCATCAATCAGGCCACCGGACATAGATATTGTAGAATTACCAGCTGTTGGCAAACCTTCTTCTCTATCATCTGAATAGAGACCACCTAATAATTGCCCACTATGGATATTGACATGTGAACCATGCAAAAGATAATATCCTTCACTTATGACCCCGCCATTAACTGTAACCACACTGTTTCCGCCGGAATAAAAATGTTTAGTAACACCACCTTCGACAATCTCTACCGTGGTTCCCGGATCGGGATTGACATCCAGAAAACTGTCAACCCGATATAAATTATACGTTGGAGTATCAATTACATGCGATAAACCATCATCCCAGACAACAGTAGCCGCTGAGGACAGATTGCCAATCCCCAGAGTAAGCACTACTAAAATCAAAAACATCTTCTTCATAACAAATCTCCTAAAAAAGTAATAAAAAATATAAAAGCGCAAATTAAAGCGCCGCCACAATCACGCTCACGTTAGGCCCGCAAAAGCCCATTGGGACATGAAAAGCAACGGCGCTCCTTTTCTCTATAGGTATAGAGAAGGAGCACCGAGCCATCCAAAGCACCTTATCATGAATTCGCAGTTCGATGTAAGGCTTTGAAAGCTCGTTGAGTTCCTTAACTATTTAATTGTCAATTTTGCGATGTCGACTCCGTGGCTGCTGGTCAATAAAATAAAAATATATCTGTTACTGTTATTATTGTAACAAAACCAGCAGAATCGGCGAAACAAAATGTTCTGGCAGGGCAAAAATGCCATTTAGACCATTTTTCCCCTTGCCGCAGGGGCAAAAAAAGCTCCGCTATAATCTAAGTGCAGGTTTTGGAAAAAGGTTAACGAAAAAATATAGATTTTATGAAAAAAAAATTAAAACCCCCATCTGAGTCAAACAGTATTGACGTCTGGGGAAATTAGCAAAGATGTGCTATTTGAAGGTTTTTATCATAAATCCCTGTAAACAAAGGGTTTATATGCTGAAATGATTAATTACATCTGGCAAATGTAAGTCAACAATTGCCAAATGTAAGCTAACAATTGTTAATTGTAAGCCAGCAATTATGAAATGTAAGTCAGCTTTTACCAGATGCAGGCCAACAATTGTCAGATGTAAGCTTACAATTATGAAATGCAGATCAACAATTAACAATTGCAGGCTTACAATTCTGAAGATCAGCCTTACAATCGCCAAATGCAAGCCAGCAATCACTCGATGTAAGCTTACAATCGACCGATGCAGGCCAGCCCTGCATAAAAGCAGCTCAACAATTATCGTTTGCAGACTTGCATTTATCTTAACATTTTAGTCATCGGAAGTATTTTACCAGATAATCCGTTTTTATCGATTCAATATTGCTGATTTTTCTAAAAACCACCATAAGCCAATCACTTACAGGATTGATATGCCAATAAAAAAACAGAAACCTGCTGTCAAAAACAAAGTAGTAAATTAAACAAATCCGTGTTTACTCATAACTATTGAGTTTGTCCGTTTTGCCTTTCTATAAGTTAATATACAGTAAAACTTTAGCATTGGCTCTGCCAGAGGAAATCATACCCTTTGGGTATAAATCAGTGATAATCCGCTAAAATCCGTGACTAATATATTCTTGCCCACAATGATAATCAAATATTTGCTTCCTCTGGCGAAAATATTACTAATATTTACCACTCATCAATCCTGCGGATAAATCAATATCCGGTCATTTACCAGCAGAATCAGATCATTTTTGCCATCATTGGTAACATCTCTGATAGCAATCGACTTAGGATCACCGCCACCGCTACGCCTGCCTTCAAATTGCAAAGATGATTCACGGTCGCCCCGGGGGTTTTCATAAATACGGAACTTCGTCGCTTCGACCAGCTCAGCATTTTCATTAAAAGTCAGTACATGAATATAATTGCGATTATGATCACCCAACACAATATCAGATATCTGGTCATCATTAATATCTGCTACCGCAAGCACACCATAAATCGCTCCTTTTAGCTCAGGTTCATAAGTGACAACCTGGCTTAACTTGTGGGTCTTGCCAGAAACCGGTACCCGGTAAATCTTTTTCGCACCGCACAGCAATAATGAAACTTCGCTATCACCGCCAAAATCCCCGGCCAACAATTTCTTTACCTCAATAGCACCAAGCTCGATTTCCTTACCGGCCCGATATGTATCATCGCTTTGACGATCCATCACAACCAAGCGATTGCGGCCACTGTCATAGCTCACAATCGAAAGCTTTTTGCCATCCAGCTTAGTTGCGATAGCATTAGTCATATCAGTTTTTTCATTATCAGTCTGATATTGATCAACAACCTGCCAACCTTTATCATTATCAAAAACCAGAGCCCTTGAAAATTTACCCTGGGCCAGCAGCATGACATTTTTGCCATTTTCACCCAGCGGGCCAAAACTCATATTCGCAGGGGTAGCCTTTTCAATTAAGCCACTATGAATATCACCGCTGGTCTGCTCCTTGTTATCACTTATCAACAAAGGCGGATCATAAGCCCGAAATACCAAAACATCCAGATCGCCATCATTATTGACATCACAGCAGACAATATCACTTGGCGGATCTTTTACTTCAGTCAGCTTAAGGCCATCACCCTGAGATTCCAGCTTACCATTTTTGCAAATACTTTTGCGTAAATAATAAACCGCATCATCATCTTCATTTTTCTCTTCTGTAATATATACCAGGTCTTCTTTGCCATCACCATTGACATCAGCAACATCAATCGCTTTAGGCTCACCTTTGACCTCAATGGTCTTAGGATAGCTCAGCCGCCCTTTTTCCATTGAACTGACACCGATAATTTTCTCTTCAATACTCAATGCGATAATTTCATCTTTGCCATCTTTATTCAAATCCACCACGCAAAGCTTTACCATATCCTTAAGACCCGGAAAAGTCTCACTTTGCGATAAAGTATTAGACTTAGACGCTTTGAGCACCACAAACTCGGCCCGACCCGGATCAGTAATTATAATATCTTCCAGCCCATCACCATTTAAGTCAGCATTTATGACATCGCTCTTTGCAGAATCTTTTACCTCTAATGGATGCATAAACACCGGATAATCATTTTCCGATGCTTCAGGCCCAATGGTAGCAACCCCCACCCTGCCGGATTGGGCCGCCACATAAACAAAATGACTGCGACCCGGACCAATTGGCACAACTTCCAAAGCACCCGGCGATGGCAGCTGATAGCGATTTTCAGGCCCCATCTGGCCTTTACCCACCTGGAAACGAACACGTATCGGATAGTCCCTGTCTGAGCCTAAAAATACCAGGTCATCTTTCTCATCGCCATCAACATCAGCCACATAAACACGACGAACCCCATTATCAGAAATCATACATTTTCTGGCATTAGCCAGGCTCCCGTCCTTAGCCTGATCAAATATATATGCCCCCTTTTTCCCACTTAATATCAGGTCAGTCAAACCATCACTATTCATATCACCAGAATTCAACGCATAATAGCTGGCCAAACCATCCTCAATTTCATATTTCACCGCAGTGTCCCATTGAATAACGGTCGGATTTGCTTTACCTTTTTCCATTTTGCGATGCTGTGACGCTACAAAAAGCCCATCTTTGGTATAATATGCCAAATCCACAACACCGTCATTATTCAAATCCGCAACCACGACACTCAGAACCGCATAATCCACCGGATAGCTTACTCGTTTGAATCGCCAGGTTTGTTCCCGCCCAAAAATATCATTTATATTATCTTCTGATGGCTCAATCGCGACAATATCATCAGGATTAAAACCTTTTTTCTGTAAAAGCAGATCGATCCGAGCCTTGGAATTATTGATTATGACCATATCAACCAGCCCATCACCATTTATATCCGCCAGAATCGGGGGCACAATCCCTGCTCGCATTTTGATATGCTCTATAGAATCAAAACCAAAATGCTTGGATAATTCATTGTCTTGGGCCCAAACCGAAGTGACCAATAGTAACAATAAAACAATTATAGTTTTCGAGGTTTTCATGTATTTCCCTTCTTGAATTTTAACAATAATGCTAATGTACATACTCTATTTTCGGTCATAAATCTTATGAACCAAAAAAAAATATTATTTATTTGTCTTTTTTTTAATTCTTTGTACAAACAGGACTGCCGATAATATACGATAATACACCAATAATCAATTATCGCTTTGTGTGTAACAAAAAGTTTTACATTTTATCTATAGTAGGATGGGCTATGCCCATGCTGATAAAAGTTATATCGCGATACCGATACCGATTGTTGCGTATTGCTTCACTTGGCTAAAATGTTACCAATAATTTAACTATTCTGGGAAGGAAAAATATGAAAATTAAAATTTTCCTAAGTATTGCTCTGACAAGCATTTTCGCTCTTACTGCAATTGCTGAAACCGTTCAGCTACGCGATGGCTATGAAATTAAAGGCAAAGTAATTAAAAATGATAATATTATCGCTGTAGATATCGGTGTTACCGTTGTTTCACTGCCAAAAGAGGCCGTCGTAAAAATCATCGACGATGAACAAGCCCGTAAAGATGCTGAAAAAACTGATAATCCTACAGAAACCGGAAAAATTAACCAGCATCAAAAAACTGACTGGGAACTATACTATACCGCCGACCTGCCCCGCGCTACCACTACCCAATGTGCTGAAAGGTATGGCCAGGGCGTAGTCATGGTACAGACCCCATCAGGGCTGGGATCAGGTTTTATCCTCAACGAACAAGGCTACCTGATCACCAACTACCATGTTATCGCCCGCGAAACCAGCTTAAAAGTCGTCGTTTTCCGTAAAAGTGACACTGGTTTTGAACAAAAACGGTATAAAAAAATAAAAATCATCGCCTTCAACCCCCTGCTTGATCTGGCTTTGCTGAAAATCGAAGATGGCCAAAATGATATACCTTTCAAATTTGTATACCTCGGCGAAATTGAAAAAATCAGTGCTGGCGATGACTGCTTTGCTATCGGCAACCCGCTGGGACTGACCCGTACTGTCAGCAAAGGTATTGTCTCAACACCTAATCGTAACGCTGAAGGCCAACTCTATATCCAGACTACCGCCGATATCAACCCCGGTAATTCTGGCGGCCCACTCTTCGACCAGAGTGGACGGGTCATAGGCGTAACTTCTATGGGATACCTTTCCTATGGCGGCCTGAACTTCGCTATCCCGGTCGATGTAGTTAAACGTTTTATTGATAATCGCGACGCCTTTGCCTATTCAGAAGACAATCCAAATGCAGGGGTGCGATATATTCAACCTGATGCCAAAATTATCAAAAACAAAAAATTCAAGTCGGCCCTGCCTGACTTTGACAGTCAAACAGACAAATAAAATCACAATCGAAAGGATCTAAAATGAATCTTAAAAACGCAATCAAAACTATTATGCTTACCTTGATAGCCGCCTTGGCTATCAATCTGTCAGCTATAGCTGCTCCCTCCGCTTCTGACGCCGCAAAGAAGCTGCCAAAAGACACCATCTTCATGGCATCTATAGACAATACTGATGAACTTTTAAATAAGTTTAAACAAACAAATCTCTGGAGTCTTTATTCCTGCCCAGAAATGCAAAAATTCATCAAACCTGCAGAAGAAAAAATCACCGCAGCCATCAAAGAAAATATCACCCAGGCCTGGTCCGAAGCTGGCCTCAATACCAAACCTGAAGATTTCCCTTGGCCCAAAGGTGAAATTATTTTCTCTTTGACCGCAAAATCTCAAATGGTCAAAAAACCTGATATGTCAAAACTTGATGCTCTCATGGAAGCCGACGACTTCTACTTCGAAAACTTTGATATGGAAAAAGACCTCCCCAAAATCGAAGTAGAAGAACTGGTGCCCAGCTTCTTTGTTACTGTCGAAATGGGAACTAATTCCGCTGAACTCAAAAAAATGATTAAACAACTCCTTGCCACAGACGATGTCAGGGAACTTAATCCACGCAAACAAAGAATTCGCGGCATCGAATTCACTGTTCTTGACAGCCAGGACGATACCATCAAAGAAGTCGCCTTTGGCTTCGACAAAGATACTTTTATCTTAGGCACAGACCTGCAAGGCTTAGGCCAACTTCTGGCGTCATCAAGTAGCTCCAACTCACTTTATGCGACCAAAGATTTTCAAAACATCTTAAAACCCCTTGGCGACAGTGATGTATTTGCCTATCTTAATATCGGCAAAATCATCCAGCTGGCCACCAATGACATGGAAGATTATGAAAAAGAAGAATTTAACACGATAATGGACATCACTGGTTTCAAAAGTGTCTATGGCCTGGGCTATGCCATGCAGATAGCCCCCAATAAAAACCTGGACTATTCCGGCAAAGCCCTCGTTGGCATCAATGGCAGACCCAAAGGGGTTTTGGCTATGATGGCTCCAAAATCAATTTCTATGCCAACCTCTTCTTATCTTAAAAAAGACCTCACAAGTTTTGTCGTCGCTAATTATGACCTCAGCGACATATTTCAACAAATCAACGACATTGCAAAAGAAACCCAAGGCATGGACCTTGAACCTATGATGCAAATGATGATGATGGGTACTGCCCAGAATGGCAACGAACCTGTCAATCTGACCAAAGATGTCATCAACCAGTTTAAGGCTCCAATCATTTTCACTGCTGAAGAAACAAAGCCTTATAATGACCCCAAAAGTCAGAAAATGCTCCTGAGCATTCCTGTCAAAAATGCCGACACTATCGATGCCGCTTTCGCCCAGATTCATGGCACAATGATCGCTAATGGCAATGCTGACCTTAAACATGAAATGCTAAACAATACCATTTATCTATTGGAAGACTTTTCTTTCAATCAGGTAATAAACCCCGTCAGCACCGAAAACACCATGGGCGGGATGGCTATTGTCAACAACAACTTCCTGCTGTCCAGCTTAGATGTCATTGAACAGGCTATCCGTGACACTCGCGTTAAGGCTGAACCCATTTCCTCCGATAATGTTTTTGCCCAGGCGAAAAAATATCTGCCTTCACAGGCTGGCTTATTTTTCTATAGCAACGACAGAAAAGATGCTGAAGCTGGCTGGGATATGATGAAAGATGAAAATTCCGAAACAGGTATGATGCTTAGCATGGCCAAGGACGAAATTTTCCGCGAACTCGGTCTTAATTCAGACATCATCAATCTTTCTGAACTGCCAGATTTCAAAACTGTTGAAAAATACTTCGGCGCCTCTGTTGGCCATATGAAAACTACTAATGATGGTATTTATATGGAAGTCAACGCCATTAAAATCAAATAAACCAATCCTCCCATAAATCCAAAGGCCAACGATTAATACCCGTTGGCCTTTTTTTTTCAAAAAACACCCAACTATCTCTTAGTAGGTAGGATGGGCTATGCCCATGCTGATAAAAATCATATCGCGATAGCGATACCAATTATTGCGTATTGATTAATTTGGCTATAATGTTACAATTATTCTAACAAACCATCACAATCCGATCTGTGAAAATTCGCTAAAATCCGTGACTAATATCTTATTATCAATAAATATCGCAACTGTTAATTCTTAACTTTTTCCTGAAACTTCCTACCTTCAAACAATTGATCCAATTGCGAAACCGCAACTTTCTGCCCGGCTCCAATCCCAGAGTCGACAATACAATAATCATCTATAGTTATACTGACAGTAATTTTTTGTTTTATCAAATTCAAACCATCATCACTTATCCGCCATACATATTGGCCTTGACTATCTGAAAGCACCGCTTTGGCCGGTACTGTCACTACCGGTTTATTCACTGGCAATGTATAATGAATCTTACAGTTTAATCCGGGCAGTATATTAAGACCCTGAACTCTGGCCATCGCAAAATTAATTTGAGATATTTGCTCATTTCCAATAACTGGCTCCAGCTGATCAAATACTAAATCAAATTTACGGTCACCCAGAACATCAAAAGTAACTTTGAAAAACTTCTGCCTTTTAATATAATCCATTGTAACAATATCTTTAGCCGAAATTTGCGTTGCAATGGTTATATAAGAATTATTCTGCACCGTAACAACCGTTTGGCCTACCGCGGCAAATTCGCCATTATCGATATTTATCTCCGTTATGACTGAATCAAAGGGTGCTGTAACCGTTGAAGCAGCCAATGCTTTCTCCAAATTTGTATAGCGATTGTCAGCACGGGAAAATGCACTGTTGGCCTCTGCCATATCTTTAGATAACACATTCTTCCTCGTCCTCTCTCTATACTGCAATTGCTGAAGATACATCAGAGCCTCTTGCCTGACTCTGGCTGCATCTGAAAGAAGAGACCGTATCCGCTGGTTTTCCTGTTCAGCTATCACCTGGCCAGCTGGAATAAAAGCACCCTTCTTATAGGGCAGCTTCGCAATTACACCATAGCTGGAAAATGATAATTCCACCGCCGGATTCGCCTGGACAGTTGCTGGATAAATGATTTCTTTTCTTTCCTGGGACAACTCAGTTTCAATTTTCACATATCGGTTTAATTCAGCATTTTTCAATTCCATCGAATGTAGCTGTTGACTGTCAGAAAACTTCCCATCCTTTTCATAACCCCAACTATGCACTATGGTCTTTGCCTTATCTTTCAAGACCACTTCATAGGAACCATCATCATTTGCCTTACGCTCCAGCTGATAGTCATATTTGATAGTAACAATCTCTGGCATCGACAAATCATCTGGAAATTCGATAATTGCGACATCTGCTTTTGGACCACCTTCGGTCAACTTCTGACCCAGAATTTCAATACCCGAATAAGTCAAATAATGATATTTGTTCTGCAATGGTTCAGAATAATTCTTGGCCTTGCCATAATTTGCTTCCGGCAGCTTATTGCCATTCTTATCCAGATAGCCCGTCGCACTAATTACCAGTTTATCCGAATCTACCAGAATATTCCCAACCATGGCCAACTTGCCATTGATTTTAGTCAGAGCCACCCCATAGAGCAGTTTATCATTTTCCAGGTCATAACTCACATTGCTCTGCAGGGAAAGATCATTTTCATTAAATTTGATCTTGATATTTTCCCCAACAGCAATGATTTTCTCATCGACAATACCATTTATATAATAATGGCCAACCATTTTATCCTGATTAAATACATCATAGGTATAATCATACCTGATATCCGCTAATCCAACCGAGCTGCTCATTAACAATAATAGTAAACATAAACGTCTCATCTGAAAACCTCCAAGGGTTTGTACATATTTTCAGTTTCTGTCTCAATATCCATAATAGCTAACAAATTTAAATGAATATGTCAATTAAATACATAAACCAGCCAGAGCTAACGCATCTACCCGTAGAGACAAGGCATGCCTTGTCTCATACCACTAAAAGCATCATCCCCGCTAACATAAGCCAAAACCCAATTTCAATATCTTAAGCAGTAAACAAAAAAGGCCAGCACTATATTATAAGCTGCTGGCCATCATTTTTTCTGTCAATTATGTCATTTTTTGCTTTTTTTTGGTTCTTTTCCCTCTTCAGGAGGCATTTTCAGCATACATATCATCAAAATCCCAACTCCCACACACAACAAACTGTCGGCTATATTAAATGTCGGCCAAGGGTGCAAAGGCCAAAACCCCAGATCAACCCCAATAAAATCGACTACCCGCCCCTCGACATTGAACAGCCTGTCATGAAAATTACCCAAAGCCCCGCCAATAATCATCCCTAGTGACAAATGCATCATTGTCTGGCCCGGCTTGCTGGTCGCGAACAACCAGAAAACAAAACCCATCGCAATCAGGGTAAACCCAATTAAAATAGCCGTCTTACCAGAAGCAATCGAAAAAGCCGCCCCAGGATTATGGGCTAAGGTTAAATAAAACCACTCGCCAATAATATTTTGGCGTTCGCCTTCTATTTGACTATCTAATGCAATCTGCTTCGTCCACAAATCCGCTATTAGTCCGATAATTGCTATCGGCCAAAGCATCAGATGTGATTTTATACAAAAAAGAGCCAGTTTACCCTGGCCCTTATCTTTATTAATATTCGCTGTCTTACTGGCTTTATCGTTCATTTGAAATAAATATTTCCGTATTAATAATATCGTCACCCATAACGCAAAGCCCTATAAATAAAAGCTTACACTCTTAAACCGTGACAAATTAAGCCGACTTCTCTTCAGGCTCTTCTGGGACTATTAATCCCTGCTCCAATTTACGAGCATAATCGATACAAAAGCGAGCATAAGGCTTGGCTTCTAATCTTGCTCGATTAATAACCTCTCCAGTTGCTTCACAATAGCCAAAAGTACCTTCTGATATCTTCGTTAGAGCCTGGTCAATCTCACGCAATACTTTACGCTCAGCTTCAATTAAGCCCAGAGTAAACTCCTGCTCATAATTATCGGTACCCACATCAGCCATATGCACTGGCATATTGGAAAGTTCACCATTATCTGATTTGCCGCTATGATCCAGAGCTGAACCTGTCATAGAACCCATATCACCCAAAATTTCTTGACGTATTGTTAACAATTTTTGGGAAAAATATTCAATTTCCTCTTTTGATAGAGGTTTTTCAGGTTCGATTTTTTTCCTTCTACCGCGAGTTGCTCGGGTTTTGGGAACAGTTAACTTTTGTTTTCTTTCAACCATTTCTGTAAATCCATTATAGCTAAGGCTTTATGAAGCCGAGACCTATGTAGCATCCAAAAAAACATCATAATTTCCGCAGAAGTATAGGGCTGATGGCCTTTCAGGTCAAGAAAAATCAGCCTTATTAATATACGTTTATATCAGCTACTTGATCGTCATAAAATCATGACCAGATTAATTAAAAATAAAAAACATTTTAATACCCTTTTTCACCATGCTATTGAGCCTGTTGCATAAATAATTAGTTCTTTTTACAAGTGAATAATTCCAGCTTTTCGTTTATAATCTGGGCAA
>JAEIOG010000078.1 GCA_016342495.1 Phycisphaerae bacterium | reverse complement strand
CAAAAAAAAGCTATTTTTGCTACCGCAAATCAGCTTAACACACCTATTCCCTAGACTATGGGATGGTTGTGAAAATCATTATAATAGTTTTACATCGTTGATAACGCAAATAATGCCATACCAGTATCGTCAAATCAGTCATTGCAATCCCCCTGCAATATCTGCTGAAGGTCTATGACACCATCAAAGCCTTCCAGAAGGTCATGGTCATGGGTAATAAATATCAAAGTGGCCTGACTTTCTTCAGTACATTTGAAAATCAGATTTTTGACATGCCGTTTATTATCCGGGTCGAGATTACCGGTCGGTTCGTCGGCCAGCAGAATTGCTGGATTATTTATCATAGCTCTGGCAATAGCCACCCGCTGTCTTTCACCATGTGACAGCTGGCCAGGCCTGCGTCTGTACTTATCAGCAAGCCCAGTAGCTTCTAATAGTTCCAAAGCTCTATTTTTGATCTTTAGATTCAGTCTGGTCCCTCGACTGATACGTAAAGGAAGCAGAACATTTTCAAGCACTGACAAATAATCGATCAGCTCAAACTGTTGGAATATAAACCCGATTTTCCTGTTACGAAAATCACGACGGCGGGCATCTGAGAACTTAGCAATGTCTATATCATCAACCAAGACACTGCCACAATCGGGAACAATAATTCCTGCCAGTAAATGCAGAAAAGTACTCTTGCCACAACCGCTAGGACCAAGCACTGCAATCTTTTCGTTACGAGCAATATTCATATCAGTGATATGCATCCGAAAGTCACCATGTGGATATTGGAAAAACATTTCTCTTATTCTGATTATATCATGCGTGCTATTGGCCATTATTAAACCACAATACAAATCCCATAATAACTCACAAAAACAACAAAGAATCGAACAGCTAAAACTGACGCAGTCTTGTCCGGTATTTCAAACGTTTTTCATCCAGCATCTCAAAATCCGTTATCCGCCAGCTACCATTCAGGGCCTGAAGTACAAAATCTGCCTCGTATTGATGGGTTCGTTCGTGAATATGGGCCCAATGTTCAACGGTACCATCGACAGTCCAGCTGGCTCTATAGGTAAAAGTTGCCCGACCCTGTTCGTTATAGAAACAGTCCAGCATTTTCCCATCTAAAATACTAACTTCATTAATTCTACTAGCGGCACCGCCCTGTTCAGTCATCAGCCGCCCCTTATGAATGATCAAATATAATTCCGGCAACAGGTCACCTCCAACACTGTGGGCCAAGGCATCATAAATATCCCCTTCAGCACGATAATCAAATGCCCTATAAATATTCTTATGCAAAGTTTCAAAAACAACACTGGACTGAATTTGCGATATTTCATAGTCACCTCGTAAGGGATTATCAATCTCAATTCGGCAATGACCCCAACTAATCAAAGAAAGCAACAACAGCACAATGATCGTAGCCATTCCGCCACGTTTCATACCATTTTTCAGCCACAAAAATAAAACCAAAACCATCACAGTTGAAAAACACACTGAAAGCCATGACACAAAAAGTTTCGGTACCGGTAGCGGAGAAGGCACCATCCCTAATGCAGGTAATTTTTCCAGCCCCGGGTCAGACCAGTGAAACTGACGACGAAAACGCGAAAAAACGAATTTATCAGTTTTATCATTGGTAAATATCGTTGAACGCAAAACCGGTACATTAGGGTTAAAAAGCTCCCAATCCATATCAAGCTGACCGGGGTATCCCTTTGTATAATATGAAATTATCACCCCAACCCGGGCATTCATAACACTAAGCCGTTGTCGTGGGGCCATCATGGCAAAATCTTTAAAATCCAGGCCATAAAAATCGACACGACTTACAACTCCTTTCACTTTTATACCATCAATATAAACAGGATTGCGTATGGTGAAGAATTCCGCAATTTTCTCTTTGGCCGCATCCTGCTCCTGAATATCCAGAAAATTATTGTCCTTTCGCTTGACAGGAATAAATGACTCTAGCGTCAAAAACGGAATAAGAACCTCATGGCGAATCTCAAACCTTTCTATATATATAAATGAATATATGGAAACATAGCTGGAAATACCCATAGCAGCCTGCTGCTGACTGCGTTTCTGCTGACGGGCCAGACGCTGCTGAGCGGTCAAAGGTATCGGCGGCGCACTCCAGTCAAAACTTAAAATATGCGCCTGCCCGCATCCTAACTGTGAAACATAATCAATTTCAACGCCTTCTTGCCGAATAGTTAACTCCATAACCGAGGGGACAAAAGCTTCTTCTCCGCCAAAATTCTGGGAAAAAGTTAAGAAATCTACTGGTTCATCCAGATCATATTGCAAGATATAATCCGTGCTATAACGGCTTTTACTCATATCATCGACCGATACACCCTCAGCTGGAACATCAAATGGCTGGACTTTTGCCACATACCCGGTAAGCTTATTCCCCTGCTTATCAAGCACGGATATGTATTTCAACAAAAAAGATTTATGCCCTTCGGTAGCAACTGATATTTCTTCAGCCTGAAGCATATTTTGATCGTTCGGACTCAGACCATAAAACAAAAAATAATCCTCACACAAAACCGAAACATGTAAAGTCACCTTGTCCTTACAAACATTAGCATCAGCCTTGCTAAAAGATATGGGATGGCCTTGTGCCATATTAACCATAACGGCACAAAACCAGAGAAACAATCTTGTTTTCAATATAAAATCATGCAATATTCGATTCCCCATATCCATTGTACTCAGCAAATACAAAAACTAAGGCGAGACCCGCAATGTAATAATCTGGAAGCGGGACATTTCAAATGGTCCACTCATAAGTTCCAGTTTATCCTCCATGGGATTGCTTAGCCAGATTTTTTTCGGCTGTTTTTCCCATTTCAGTTCAGTTTTTGCTGTTTTGTCAGCAGTATTAAATAGCCTTACCAACAAATCCTTTCCATCACGAGTTGGCCTTATGGTAGTTACCACCACGCCATCACCTAGCAATTTAAACATTGGCTGAACAACTGGTTTTTGCGCATCAACTTGAACTGCCAGCATGGGTCGACATATCCCACGGCCAAAATGCTGAGCCTCAACTGCGTCATAACCACCGGCATGGGGTCGAAGAGCATACCTAAAAGTGATCTGCCCTTGCTGGTATGCTTTATAATTACATTCCCAGTGATTGTTCATAGTCCAGGAATGAATATAAGAACCCGGATCAATATATTGACGAAAATGCTGTACACCAAAAGGTAACGCAATCTTGATCGGGTCAAATTGCAGCATGGGTGCATCAACCGGTACCCAGGTTACTCCATAATCTTTATTAGAAACATCAACCCAACGTTGCACACAATAAAAGTTGCGATTGGCACCACGTATCTGGTCTTTTTCCACCTGAACTACAGCCCAGGGCGAATCAATACGCGAAACCGAATTATCAATATCAAATGGAAATCCAAAATATAAACCTTCGGGCTTTAGTTCTCTCAATTTCTCCGTAGTATTAATTAATTCAACATAATCAAAACCATCACAAAGTCTTACTCGTCGGATAAGTTTTTTACAGCCGGGAGCATCACTTTCTATCCGTAACGTTGCCACCAACGGGCCAGCATCTTCTACAGTAACTTTTACCGGACCTTCGATACCCATACGATTCTTACTGGCATCACGACCAATTATATAAAGATAATCGTTCAACCCTGAAGCTTTCTGGTTATCTACCAGCTCTTTATCGATATCACGATGGCGCAGACTCGCTATCGCTCCGCTTTTAAGGTCTATTCTCAGTGTCAACAAACCATTACTCATCCGCAGACCATCGACCTTGACAGCACCTGCCTGCCTGGCATTTCCTTTATGAACACTGTAGCGACTAGCACCTAAAGCCGGCACATTGTCAGCTATAAAAGCCAACTGGCCAGAAGCCAAACGCTGCGAAGCTATCACCCTGCCGTCGGCATCTCTTATTTCATCGCCAGCTAAAGACTGCTGACCACTTAAAAGAATAAGACTGCTGCGCTGCCAGGAAGATGTGTTATAAACATCTATAACATTGGAAGCTTGTTGGATTACTTTAGCGGTTATATCTGCCTGGAGTTCATTGGCCAGTTTATTGCTGCCATCGGCATATTCTTGCTTATATTTATCCTGTTGGATTGCGAAATCACTGTCAGGGGCACTGATGCTGTTATAAGCCCCCCAGGTATGCTCATCATACATAATAGCCTTGTTCCAGGCCAGGTCAAAACGGTCATGCAGGTTTTGGGTTGAATCCAGCATTGACCACATGGTCTGCAGCTGCGAAAGTTTCTCTGAATTTTCACGATTTACCGCTGTTGCCCGGGATGTGGAAGCACATCCATCTTCCCAGTATGGAGAAAAATCACCACTGACTACCGGTATCTTATCGCCATAAGTATTAGCAAAATTCTTCATTACTTCACTGTTATTGGTTATTACCAACCTGGGGCTGACATATTTTTTATTCCAGTCTCTGACAACATTTGAAAGATACATCGAAGGTGGACCATTGTCAGCACCTATGCCATATCGCCACATAACCATATCATAAGGATATCCAATCTCGTCAAGATGATGCAGATAAGACATTACCTTATCTTCATTGATAGTATCTCTGCCACCATGAAAACCGGAATAACCCCAGCCAGGCATCCAGAAAAACACCTTATGTTTGCCTGAAGGACTAACCCACCAGAACGGCTGGTCGGCCCACTCAAACACCCGGCCACCACGATGAGTTTGACCTACAATATTTGCGCCTTTGTAAAAATCATTCATTCCACCCGTAGAAAACCAGTTAGGCCCTACTGAAAGATATTCTACTCCATTATGAGCCAACGCCGAGGCCAGACCCCAGGTATATCCCGGCACATCTGACTGCATGGCCGACACAATTGGTATATCATATTTCTTCTGGAATCGCTTGGCCGCACTCATAAGTTCAAACAGCTCTTCGTCGGTATACATGCCTGTCATAGCCTGGGCATAAAGCACATCCAAATGAATCTGTTGATTTCTACAAGCTTCCAAAAAAGCTTTCTTTTCTTTTTTCGTTGCTATACGCATAAATTCCTCAACAGCCCACATGCCTTCAGGATGCCACTGATGCCGGGCTTCCGGCGGATAGTCCTTTGTCCGCTCGATATATTTCAAGGCTGTGCGTAAGTGCTCAACCTGTAGCCGCAAGACATCCGCCTGCTTATGAGTAAAACCTATATCCAGATGAGTCTGATGAACGATATGAATTTCCCAGCCTCGCACAGGCTTTAATTCAACCGTGCCCTGACCTAACAGCTCGCCATTGCGTTTAATGCTTACATCAACCATGCGTTTCTGCTTTACGGGATTAACATAACCCTGAATTTGCTGATAACCGGAAACCAAACCCACGCTGGTCAATTCCCCATCAATATCAATATCCACTTGGCAGGCTTTTCCAATATGCATAACTTCAAGCGATACCGGCTGAATCTTATCATCTTCCCGCCACATTAGCATCGCTGGTGCTGATATTGAATTAATACTGGTATGAGGTTTGACATCGGCAAGCTTCACTCCTGCCGGGCACTGGAACAATACCGCATCCCAAAGCACCCAGGAACCAGAAACCGTAGTTATAGAAATCTGATTATCCCCAGCTTTTAAATGACCAGCAGGTATATCAATAACTGCCAACTGTTGTTTACCTTTTTCAGGTTCGCCAAATACTGAAGCATCGCCAGCACCGGGTGCCATCTGCTTTTCCACTATAAAATCATTTATTGCTATACGCAACTTTGGCGGATCCTGGCTGTGTACATCGACAAAATCCAAAGTAAGACGACAAGGCTGCTCTGGCTGAAAATCCAGTCCAAAAACTATGTCGAAAGTCTGCGCCCCTCCCGGAGCCCAGCCGCCATCAATGGTACCGGGCTGCACATACGGCCAGTCACGCCTGGGGGCAGACTGATTTACCACAAAAAAACCTGGACGTTTATAGCTGCGATAATCGCCTGGAGCAAAAGCGAATTCAGCAGTATCATTATCTGCCTCGCCTATCTGCCACAAAAGATTTAGTGAATCTTCTGCCCATAAAGGATTTACTACCAGCAAAACCGATACCATTAATAAAAAGCATCTTTTTCTAAAAAAACAACTAATAATATTTTTCATTTTTTCACCTGCCAAAAAAGCTATTCTATTCTCAGTGTTATAATTTCTTGTGATTTCATTTTAAGTGTATCTTCAACCTTGCTCAATTTGTCTTCAAATGGATTACTTTCCCAGATACTGCCATCATCTCTTAACTTAACTGAGGCATGAGAAACATCGCTATGAGTATTGAACAACCGCACCATATAACCTTTTCCATCTCTGCATGGTTTTAAACTGGTTACAACTATACCCTTGCCGTCCACCTTGATACTCGGAGCAATTACCGGTTTGTCAGCAACTGTAGTAACAGCGATTAGGGGTTGATGAACCGAACGGCTCAGCCGCTGACTGCTGGAAGCATCATAACCGCCCGCATGAGGCCAGATAGCATATTTGAACGGTATCAAACCTTCCTGATCAGCTTTATAATTAGTCTCCCAGTGATTATTCATCACCCAGGAATGGATACATTGATTAGGATTAATGGTGCGACGAAAATAATGCGTCCCGTTGGCTCCTGCTATTTTTATCGGATCCCATTGCACAATCGGGGCATCTACAGATATCCAAGTTACTCCATAATCAGCATTAGATATATCAACATAACGCTGCACACAGAAGAAATTCCGGTTGGCAGCAATAAGCTGCTCTTTTTCTGGCTCAAAAACCGCCCAGGGAGTATCGATTTTCATTATCCCATCAGGGACATTAAATGGAAAATCAAAATAAACTCCTTCAGGGCGTCTTTCCTTAAGTTTATCTACAAGATTTTCCAATTCAATTATATCACTGCCATGCACCATCCTGACAATACGAGTAAGTTTTTTCGCACCTGGTGCATCACTTTTAACCTGTAATGTACCAACCAGTGGGCCAGCATCAACAATCGATACTTCCACCGGTGACTCAATACGCATATTGTTTTTTGTCGCATCACGGCCAATAATATACAGATAATCATTTACCGCGTAACCTTTGGTATTATCTACAATATTTTTATTAACACCATTGCAGCGGATACTGTTTATAGCACCACTGTTTCGGTCGATCACCAACTTTACAGAACCATTAGTAAGCGAATCACTGGTAACTTTAATTTTTGCGTCACTATTAAATGCCTGACCCTGCCGAATAAAATAACGACGAGCGCCAAAAGCCGGTATTTTTTCAGCTAGAAACGCCAGCCTGCCATCAGCAAGACGCTGGGAAGGAACCTGTCGATCCTGCTGGTCAACCACCCTGTCACCAGCTTTTGAATGGACGGGTTGCAGAAAAACTACTTCGCTACGATCCCAGTTTAGAGTATTGAAAACATCAACGATATTTGAATCTTTCTTATATCTTGGCGCTATACCTCTAGCAAGCAATTCATCAGTCAAACTGGCACCATCCAGAGCATATTTCTGTTTATATTCAGCCTGACGGATAGCGAAATCACTATCAGGTGCCGAAATGCTGTTGTGTGCCCCCCAAGTATGTTCATCATACATAATCAACTTATTCCAGGCTAGTTCAAACTTTTCATGTGGAAAACCCTCGGTATCTAGCATAGTCCACAAGGCCTGAGCCTGAACCAGTTTTTCAGCGGCCCTGCGACTAATGCCCGTATCTGCTGATGTAGAAGCCATTCCATCTTCCCAATATGGAGTAAAATCACCACTTAAAACAGGAAGCTGATCTCCGTAACGATTTTCCATTTCAGCCATCACATCACTATTACGGCTTATGATCAGTTTGGGCCAGGCATACTCATCATTCCATTGCTTAACGAATGTTGGTAGCATCGGATTTGGCGGGCCATTATCGCCACCCATACCATAACGTATCATTACTATATCATAAGGATAACCCTGTTCCTCCAAATCGTCTAGATAGCGGTCTATCTCATCCTTGTTAAATGTTTTTTCCATGGTACTGCCAATAGGCCAACTATAAGGTCGCCCTGAAACCCACAATAGTATCTTGTTTTCACCACAAGGAGATTTCCAATAGAAAGGCTGGTCGGCCAGTTCAAAGGTGTGGCCTACCCTATGGCCCCAGTTCGGACCAGCACTCATATACTTCACTCCATGATGAGCCAAAGCGTTAACTATTCCCCAAGTATAACCTGGCACATCTGTCTGCATCGCCGAATTAACATCTACCCCATTTTCGCGTCCGTATCGAGCCGCCGCACCAATCAACTCAAAAAGCTCTTCTTCTGAATACGCTCCGGTCATAGCCTGAGCATAAAGAGCATCAATATGAACATTACGCTGACGGGTACGCTCAATAAACTCTTTCTTTTCCGATTCAGGCCGAATTCGCAAAAATTCCTCTACAGCCCACATTCCTTCTGGATGCCATTTAAATCGCTCGATTTCAGGCAAATTTTCACTGGCCTTGATATAAGCCAGAGCGTTATATAAATGATCTACCTGACGTTTGAGGACATCTTCCTGAGTATGAGTATATCCAATATCCAGATGAGTCTGGTGTACAAGATGTATTTGCCATTTTCGAGCCGGTTTGATTTCTGCGTTAACTTTAACCGTTTTCCCGCTGGTTTTAATGGTTATTTGTGCATTTACCGGAATTTTTGAATAATCCAGAGGTACATAAACCTTAGCCGACTGCAAAATATCCTCTCCTGGATCAATGGTTTGTTGTATGGTTCGTCCTTGTGCTACTATCACAACCTGTGCTGGACTGGCCAGAATGCCACCTTCAAACTGTAATTCCAACAGGCAGCAATCACCTTCTGGACGCTGATACCAGCCCTGCTTTTGGAGAACTTTGACCGTATCGAAATCATCTAACTGAGTAAAACCTACCAGTTCAACGGCGTCATAAAGCATCCAAGAGCCCTTAGAATTCACAATTTTGACCTGATTTTTCCCATTTTTTAACATTTCTGGTCTGAAAATAATTGAATATGACTGTTGGCCACCAGCTTTGGCATCGGTTAAAGCCTGATCGCCCGGCCCGGCTGAAGTCTGGACCTGCCTCTCCATATCATTAACCCATATAGTCAATTCCGGCGGCAAACTGTTATGCGAAGATGTCAGATGAATATTAATCACATAGGCGACGTATTTCTTATCTTCTATGTCAAAATTTACAGTAAAAGTATGACTTTTACTGCCAGCCCAAGCATCCGCCGAACCTGGATGCACATAAGACCATTGCTTAGCCGGATCATCTTTGCCAACATTAAAATTCACATCAGCGGGAAAACGAGCAAGGTATTGATCGTTACCACCAATGCCGGCTAATGCAAACTCGGAGAAATCCCTGTCGGGCCGACCAATCTGCCATATCACATTACTGTCAGATGCTAAGGCCATCGAAAAAGAGGGAACAATAATGAGAAAAGAAAAAAGTAACACTCGGTTAATTTTCATTTTAAGACTCCTAAAAGACTGTGAACCAGAGGTCAATAAATAAATCAGACAATTATCAACTTATATTACATATATTCAATGTTACAATTAGTTGCAAAAATGTCAACACTAAATACAAAACATATACCTATTTTATACAATACAAATAACAAAACACTTAAAATTTGAAAACTCGCTACAAAAACCCGCAATAAATAACCAAAAATGGAAAGAATTGCACTTTTAATGCACTAAACAACATGACAGGTTAAATCAAAATTTGAACGGATAAGAACCGTATTTTTTCGCAGTTTCAATCATGGCATAAACATTTTCTAAATGAATATCATCATGCAAACTATGATCAGAGGACAAGATATAACCTCCCCCTGGGGCAGCTATCTTCAAACATTCTAAAACTTCAGCCCTGACATCATCAGATGTGCCAGTAATCATTGTTGTCTTATTATTAATATTTCCGATGGGACAAATTCTCCCTTTAAAGCGGTTTTTAACAATTTCCAGATCCATTCCTGCTGCTTTTTCTACCGGATGATAAGCATTTATGCCGGTATCGACCAAATCATCTAAAACATCCCATATACGGCCATCATTGTGCATAATAACAGGAACTCCTTTTCTTTTCAAACCCGAGACTATAGCCGCAAAAGGTTTTATGAAAAACTGCCTTAAATGCTTAGGAGACATCAAAAGTCGATCTGAAGCGCCCCAGTCATCCGAAATATGAAAGGCATCTATCTTTCCTACCTGCCAGATTTTTTCAGATGATTCAAGCACCCACTGAACATAAGCTTCACACATTTCATGGATAAGGTCGGGGTCATCGTAAATCGTCAGCGATAACGTCTCAAGACTCATTAAATACCAGTACATCATGGTAAACGGTCCAAGAAATCCCGCAACAATTGCCAGATCATATTCATTAGCCTTTACAGCATCACTAATCATGGCGAACCTATAAGGCTCATTGACCTTTGGCATCTTGTATCTAGCCCAATCAGACCTGCTACCTATAGGCATATCAACCTGGGCCATTATGGGCCATCCGTTTTTTATATATGTTACTCCTCACTCGTCGGTATATTTTTCACCTTCAGCATGGACTTGTTCTTCAAATCCGCAAAACCCATTGACCGGTATCCACATACCATCGAGACCCAGCATAGAAGCCATTTTTACCTGACTGGCACCATCATATAAATCGGTATTGAATCCCAGTAGAGCCTTCTGAATCTTAGGGCTAAACAAATATTCCATTACAGGGACCCTGTCGGGTTGCTGACAATGTAAAGCTTCGACTAATCTTTCTCTTGGATTCAATAATCACCTCACCAGCATATCTGGCCTATTCCAAAGCAAAAAAAATTTATAAAACAAACCAACAAAGAGAACAAAAAAATATATGGATCTTCTAGTTTTTATTCTTCAAAAACAATTTATAAGTTTCGACTGCATGGTGACCAATATTGAACTGTACAGAACTGCCAGCAAAACCAATGGGGCTGCCTTCAAGCTCAATTATATTGGTATGTTCAGCTCTGGTTATATCCCAGAAGCTTTTTAGTTGTACTGTTTTGTCAATTCCTTCAATATCATAGAGCCTAACAATGGTGCTATTATCGTCATCACATTTTTTAATGGCACTTACCAGCATATTATCTGCTGAAATATCAAAGAATTTTTTTTGTTCAGGCAGGCTTGCATCACCATTAGCCAACGGATTTACTACAGTAAACAAAGGCATGTTAGCACCGATACCAAAGCGGTAACCGTTTTCCCAGCCAGGCTCGTGAGACAATATGGAAAAACGATAGCTATGATCCCCTGCCTGAAGATACCAAGGGCCCAAGCCATGGCAGCTTTTACGTGAAGCTAACAACACTGGCTGTAGAATTGGACTACTTATTGCCTGATCGGTAGGATCAATCCAGTCACACACCGCTACAGAAGAGCTCAAAGTCAGAGCAAAATCATCGCCACTGGCAGTAATAAAATTCTGCACTTCGCGAGGGTGGACTTCGCTACATTTTTGATTATAACTACCAGAGCCACCATGACCTCCAGCAGAGCCTTTAATTTCATTTTTACCTACTTGGACAATGCCAAGCGGTACTTCATAGGAAATATCACTCTTTTCCAGATTAACTGGCATTGCCATACGGAATTCTCTGGATTCAGTCCCATCCCATTGCTCAAGCGTAATTTCGAAATCGATAAGCTTTATGGTATTATAAACAACGATTCTCTGCTTAACCACGCAGTTCTCGAGTTCCTGCTTCAAATCAATAACGGTCTGCACTGGACCGGAAAGATTCTCATTAACTCGCCATCGCGGCTTATGCAAACTAACTTTGTCAAAACCTTCCATCGCAGGTTGCTGAACTTCTACAAACTCGCCTGCACCATGGCCAACGGACTGCATGGTAAAAACCTCACCACCGAGAAATTTGTCGTTTTTCAGAACCTCAGTATTCAATTGCTTGTCGAATATACTTCCGAGCCCTCCAGCGCCCAACTTAAGTCGATAAAACCTATTTTCGATAATATCACCATCCAAAAAACCTTCGGTTAGTTGAGTTTTTGGAACAGACTTGACATAGTAAGTTTTGTAACCTAGGGGAGGAACTTCTTCAGCAATGAATTTCACAACAGAACCCTCTGCTCCGCTTTCGATTAGTTGGCATACTGCTGCATTACCCGACGAGTCAAATACTCCGAGATATTTCGCTGACAAATCAATCTGGCACTCAACTGGGGCTGACCGTTGCCATGATAAAGAATTAAAAACTACAACCGGCACACCTTTGCTGGATTCTGTTTTTATATTCGCAGCGATACCTTTCAGGGATTTGCTGATTATTTCATGTGCCTTGTCCCGAGCAAATTCCAGTTTTTCTTTAAATAATGCATCAGTAATTACGCCTTTGTTTCCACCCCAGCCATGATCAGGGAAACATGCCGCTTTCCATGCATTGGTAAATTCATCCTTCGGGTAGTCTTTAAAGCTACCAGAGAGCAGACATTGAAACGTAGCAAACATCTCAGCAGCGGGCAACAATCTGCCAGCCTGACGATGAGCGGAAATAGCCCAGTGATGTGCGGGTCCATGAATATATAGCCATACATTTGGCCTCTCTCCGCATATGGTTTCAAATTCAGGATGCTTATCTATAATTTTATCAAAAAAATCTGTCGCACCAGAATATCGAATTACAGCTGGAGAAAAAGGATCGGTGTGGCTATATTCGATTCGTTCGAAAGCCTTCTCATTAAAAGCTTCAATGACCGGAGAAAAATCCACAGGTTTGGAAAAATCAACAGAATTCAGTAGGCACAGATGTGGAGTTATCTTATGCTTTTTATAATAATCCTGCTGCTCATAAAGCTTATTGTCGAGAATTCCCAATGCATTTTCCGTGCCAGTCTGGAACATATTAAAATGATCATCGCCATAATGCCCCGGCGAAAAGGCGATTATGCCAGTACCATCGGGACTAAGCCAACGATAAATACCAGGCTTATGCCGACTAAACATAAGATATTTGATACCGGCCTTATGCATTACCTGAGGCATCTGCATGGCTCGTCCGGGAACATCTGGGTTCCATGCCACAACACTGTCACAATCGGGAAAAGTATCAAGCAGCCATTTCCTGCCCAGATACATCCCCCGGATAAGCTGTTCACCGCTGAGCAGAGATTCATAAGGCTGGGTGTAGGTAGCCCCCCATTCAAGCTGACCATTTTTTGTATATTTATGTATTAAATCTCTTCTCTGTGGGTTATCTTCCAGTTCATCCATAAGATACATCATTGATTCAACAGAAAAATGGTAATTTTCATTATCATTCATTAACTTCAGAGCTGGAGTAATATTATTATCATCTCGCCATTTTCTACAAAACTGTGGACTTTCCATCCATGCTATATCCTGATGACTGGAGGAAACGATATGTATTTCACCACTATCATCAAAATAATTCGGAGCGGGAACTGCAATATAACTTGAGGCAAGAACCTGCCGATCACCTGAATCATAAACAGCTTCAAGTTCAAAATGAGTATCACCATCTCGTCCAGAAACATAAAGCTTGACATTCTGGCAAGAAAAAACTGGTATATTTTTTAATTTATGACCATCTACTTTCAAAGTCAACGCAATAATTCGCTCAAGTTTATCAGGACCAATTATATTGATATTTGCCAGAGCTTTATATTGACCATCAACTTTCTGGAACTTTCTTCCCGGAAAACTTACATCCATCATAAATGAATCGATATCCTCAGTAGCAGAAAAAACCTCAAATTCAAAAATACGGGCATATTCATTACCGTTCTGCTCACTTTTATCAATAAGCATACGGACAAAACGCACTTTTACTGGCGTAAGATCATGAGTGGTAATGTCCTTTTTATTGTTCAATACCGGATCAACCAGTTGTTTCCAGGGGCCATTTTTGGATAGTGCCCCCTGAATACGATAACTGGCGGTGTTGTACAATTGCCCCTGATCAAAAACACCTTCATGGCGGATCACAATCCGGCTAATTTTTCTTTGTTGGCCCAGATCAATCATAAGCCAGTGTGGCAACTGATTATAAGCGGAATTCCATTTGTCGGTTGTCCTGCTAAACCAGCTGCAGTCCAATACATTGCCAGGCTGGTATCCATCGCCATAAACACTGCTAGCAGATGCCGTTGCGCCCCATCGACCAGCGGCGACATTGATCATTTCAGTGGCTAGAGAATTACTGGCTACCATCATGTAAACAAAAATAAAGAAAAAGCGACAATACATAATTAAACCTTTCCTACCAAAAACTAAGACTACTATTATTACTTAAGAATTTCTTTTTCCAGTTGCTCCAGTGATTTCCCTTTGGTCTCGACCAGATATATCGAGAAGAATATGATACTGATTAATGTTGAAACTGCATAAAAACCAAAAATGTATTCAGTACCCAGTCTTTCTCTGGCAACTGGGAAAAGGAAAGTGGTGACAGTACAAAAAACCCACAGGGAAAATGACCCCATAGACATGGCTCGCGAACGAATTATATTTGGGAACATCTCCGATAAAAGAACCCATACAACCACACCCTGGGATGCAGCAAAACAGGCAACGAATCCTAAGGTACAGAACAGAAGCAGGTATCCGGGGAATAGATCTTTAGCATACAGAACCATCAAAACCGACAAGAACAGCGTCATGCCACCTGCCCCGCTTATCAGCAGCGATTTCCGGCCAAATTTATCTATAACCATCATAGCCAGAATCGTAAAGGTCAGATTAACAGCACCAACCATTACCGTCTGCATCAGCGAAGAATTACTATCGAAACCAGCAGATTCAAAAATAGTGGGGGCATAATACATAATAACATTTATACCCGTGAACTGATTAAACATACCTACGGCGATTCCAATGAGAACCAGTCGCAAATAAGGTTTTTTGAAAATATTTATATTTATAGCATTTGCTTCATTCTGTATAGAAAGTTTGATTTCCGAGAGAGTCTGTTCTACATTATCCGCATGACATACCAGACTTATTACATCCCTGGCCCTTTCGAGTTGTCCAACCTTAGCCAACCAGCGCGGGCTACGTTCTACCTTAAATAGCAGAATCAGAAAAGCCGCTGCCGGAACCGCTTCGGCCCAGAACATCCAGCGCCAGTTATTCTCTCCGATATCAACCAGCAGGTAATTTGAAAAGAAAGCTAACAATATCCCCGATACAATCGCTAACTGAGCAGTGGCGACAAGCCGCCCTCTTATTTGCGGGGGTGAAATTTCAGAAATATACATCGGCGAAAGCACCGAGGCGGCCCCAACACCCAAGCCACCAATTATCCGGTAAATCACAAATTCTACCAGCCCAACCGCCATGCCGCTGCCAATTGCTGAAATCAGATAGAGTAAAGCCGCCACCTTCAGCATGGCCCTTCGCCCGTAAATATCACCCGGTTTGCCCACAGCTATAGATCCAACTATACAGCCAAAGAGTGCGGAACTGACAGCCCAGCCTTCAGTAACATCAGTCAGGTTAAAATATTTCTTTATAAACGGTATGGTTCCGGAGATGACCGCGGTATCGAAACCAAACAACAGGCCACCCAGAGCCGCGACAAAAGTATATAAATATAGTTTTTTGTACATAAATCTTCCTTTAGCTGGTTTATTGTCTGGTAAAAATAATAAAGCTCACAGGAGCATTGGCATTAATTTGCACATCAAATTGATTGTTTTCCATCTTAATAGATTTGGCAATCGGACGGCCTCTTAGATCACACATTTCAATGTTACTGATAACCATATCAGCTGGCAGTCTTACAGTACAAATGCCTGACTTGCCAGCCTGTTCCCAAAGACGCAACACTATTCCTTCGCCATCAGGGTTATCACCGAATGCGGTAACAGCTATGCCTTTTCTTGACAGACTTAGGCCTTCGTAATAAGATGGAGCGTTACCTTTGGGACCATCGGCAAAGCCAGCTACCAGAGGCATACGGCTTGAATTTGCGGGACTTATCAGTGATGCCTGAGAATTATATTGACTACTTGCCCACAAACGGATACATGAACTCCATGAACCTGAAATCCACTGGCGAAAATTTGTACCCCACATATTATTGTACAAATTCACAAAAACCACGGGTTTCTTCGGCAAAAAATTGCGGGAAAACCGCCAAAGACCCGGCCTTTCCAAGCTAATCAGTGGCGAATCAAGTGGGCAAATACCTATAGAATAACCAGAATGGTCAACTACTGTCATCCCACCATTCAGGCATACAATATCCTTATAGGTATTATCTACAATATCACTGACTGGATCAACAATACCACCAAGTCTTGCCAGCCGAAAATCAACATCATTAAGTTTAAATGGAAGCGAAACCCATCCAGCTTCGGGATATGCGTTAGGTTTTTTACTGTTGACCGACCAGTTAATATCAATATATGGCTGGTCATCAAACAGTTTAACTGTAATGCTGTGTTTACAATCGATTGTTTCATTTGGTTCAAAACTTATAACCGCAGAAACGCTTATTTCATCACGATTAATGACCAGCCTGCCGTTGCGAGAATGATCTGCAAAATAAGAAAGCTCCGGCAAATCACGTTTACCCAAATCATTGTAAGCCCAGCCAGTATGTATCTTGAGATACTGTTCGAGAAAACGCTGAACCTGAGCTGTGCCAAACCTTTCATAAAAATACTGGCCAAAACCATATTCGCTTGCGGTATCGACCAGCTGTCGGCCTGTTTGTTTATCGATGATAGAAACTATACTGCCAATTGCAGGGTCAAGTTTGATGCTAAAAAACCGGTTTTCAATAATACTTTCACTTTCATTAGCTACCAGAACAGCCTTGCCTAGAATTGATTCATCTAAAATGCGATATGCTCGATAACCCATTGCCGGAACATCGCTGGCTATAAAAATAATTTTGTCACCTGTCGCCTTTGCAAAAGAGATGCATTTACCTGAATGGGTATCAAGCAGTGATTTGCCTTGGAAACCCGGTATAATCAATTCTACCAGTCCATCTCTGGCCCAAGGTAAGGCATTATAAACCGCTATTCGTTTGCCATTGACTTCTACCGCCTGAGCCAGCAAGCTCATATCTCTTGTGAGGCTATCAGATGTTATATCCCTGATATTCAGAGCATGTTCACCTTTTTCACGCCAAGATTCTTGGTATTTAGCGAAACGCCCTTCTTTAAGTTCTTTTTCAAATTCTTCGCCATAACTACGATGTGGCTGCATATAAGCGGTATTTATCGCCCAGGTATGTTCACCATAACGTATACTGTTATCATAGGCACGAGCTATAGCTTCGTCATTACTGCTATTAATTATCTTAAGCTGCCGTAGCAATGTATTAACTGACTCAGCGGCATTGATCAATGGCCGCCATCGTCGGGCAATACCAGTTTCTATGGGAGAAGTCATCTGTCCGTGTATCCAGGAATCCGGCATATCGCCTTTAATAACCGGGAGTTCAGTATCCTCTGCTAAAATAGCTTCAGCAAAATCATCCAGACGACCAAATCGGACTTTAACATCCGGTCCCAATTCTTTGTTGGCTCGGTCCAAAAGTTTTTTAACCATATCAGCACTAGGGGGGCCATGGTTGTCACCTGTCATAATCATTGCCAACCAGGTTTTATGAGGCCAGTTTTCCGGCGGGACAAGGTCTGTGCCGTAATCTTCACTTGCATACATAGTCAATAACCGTGAATCGTCCGGACCTTGCCACCAGAACAATAAGGGAACATTGGGCGATTGACTGGCAGGATTACAACCCAGATGCAAAAAATCGACACCAGCATGTTTTAGTAATGCAGGCAAAATCCAGCTATGGCTGGGGACATCTGTCATCTTGGCCGCCCTGGGCAATTTGAGACCAGCCTTGCGAGACAAACGCGAAGAATACAGCATAGTCCTTACCATATCCTCAAGTTCAACTGACTCAGTATGCATAGTATAGGCCAGAGCATGCACTGCAAAGCGTCCACTGGTAAAAGCTTTCCAGATAGATTCCTGCCGCTTTTTAGTCTGCCCTTGCCAGTCATCCATTATTCGAGCCATAGGCCAACCTGGAACAGTCCATACAAAACGCTTATCCACAGGAAAACTATTGCTGGCTTCAACTACCTCCAGTGCCCGGTCAATCATCTTTGTGCGATAGTTATGCAGAACATTCCGAGCCAAGTCAGTAAAACCTATATCAAAATGAGTTTTAAATACCACTATCACCTCTTTGACATTAGGATTGCGACCAGCGAGCATCGCCGGATTATCTTTTATGACAGTCTGAGAAGTATGGACATCAAATTCAGTAAAAAAAGTATTGGTCCATCGAGACTGAGATTGCAAAGGGGAATTGGTGGGTTTTATATCCCACAAAAGGTAACGAAATCTACCAATATCTTTATCCTCATTGCATATATTAACTCCATAAATACCGTTCCATTCTTTGCCGGTAGTATTGGGGCGACTGTCAACCGATGCTATCTGCACCCATTTGCCACCTGAAATATTAACAGGCAAATCCAGATTCACAGAAACACTGCCATAAAGATCGTAAACCTGCGGGGCACGGGCACCTTGGTCGCCAGGAAATTCATGGTAAGAATAGGTATTGATAGAAGCTATGGACACTACTTTGCCCATATCTATAATTATTTGCCCCCCGTTGGAATTATCATTAGTAAAAAAGACTGCCTGCGATGGTTTGCCGCCGGTTGCGGATAAAACACCATTTACCAGCCAACTTGCATCTGCGCTACTGGGGTCAAGTTTGTTGTTCTTGACAATAATTTTGCATCCACTAGCTGCATCAGCCGCTGAAGGAGGAGCAATATTATCAAAAATATAAGTTCCATTTTTGATATCACCTTTTTCAACTTTCACCTGAGTCTCAGCCAGCACCGGAAGTGACTTCACCAATATAAAAACTAAAAACAATATAATCTTAAATGAATAGTTGATATGAATCATTTGCCCTTTGCTCTCAATGATGAAACCAATTATATCATAGAAGCTTTCACAAGTGGTTTCTGCACATTTTATGTTTCAGACATATTTACCAGTGTTCTACTTCACAAAACACTGCCACTCCGTCGCACAGACGGGGATCTATCTTGCTTAAATCAAAAACAACTCTAACAATGAATCAGTCTTGCAAATTCTGAACAGATGTAATACCAATGCTGCTTTGACGCACTTTCAACTCCACAGGCAACAAACGCCGAACTGGCCTTTGCACCAGACCCAGCATATGCTCATACAACAACTTGGCCGCTTCATAGCCAACAGCCTCGACAGATGGCAACTGAGCAATAGAACTCAATGGAACATCGAATCTGCTGGCAAAAGGCATATCATTATACCCAACAACAAAAACATCTTGACCTATTTTCAAACCAAGAATGTCCGCAGCAGCATATATCCCTCGTGCAGCAAAATCATTACCTGCATAAATACAGTATTTTTTTTGTTTATGGGTGTTAAATAATTTCACAGCTATCTGAGTGTCATTGGCCAGGCCATTATCAGTAGCTTCGGTCAATTCTTCCTCTGATATGCCTATATCAATGCAGTAAGAATCAAGATCACAATAATTATAGCCATACATTGCCTGACTCCAGCCATGCACCCATTCTCTGCAACTGCTGGGTTTACCGGTAAGTCCAAAGTAATAGACCGGACAGCCATGTTCCTTCAGGAGGTGATTTGTCGCCAGATATGCGCCTGTAAAATGATCAGATTCAACAGAACTGACATCTATGCCCGGTAATGTCCGATCAATCAGTACGACCTTAATATCTTTTTCTAATGCCTGACGTACCGCTGCGGCATAGCCGGGGCGTTCCAAAGGCAAAATTAGCATGCCATTGCGATCTGGCCCCGGATTAGTAACTGCCTCAATAAAACGGTCGGGATTACTGCCAACCTCAACCATACTATATTCAATATCATGGTCCTGAGCAAATTTTCTAACACCTTCGGAAGCAGCAACGAAATAGCCATCGCCATGTCGGCACGATACAAAACTAACTGAAAGTTTTTGCGAAGCTTTCCAAGCCGCCAATACGTCTTTTCGCCTGACAATCGCCGCCTTATTTGGTTCTATAGTAACCAATCCCTCTTTAGCTAGTAAATTATAAGCAGCTTTAATCGTACGATAATTAACACCTAGCTCCCTGGCCAAAAGCGAAATCGAAGGCAACTGGTCACCATCATGAAACCGGTCTTGCGAAAGAATACTGTCGCGCAGCTGATGTCTAATTTGCTCATAGAGAGGGACCGCTTTGCCCCCATCTTTATCAAGATTTATCGTTTTGGCTAAGTCACTAGGCATAAAAAACTCCATTAACTGCATAAAACCGCACTACCAGTTAAATACATGAATAAATTATAAACAATAATATCAATATGTCAAATAAAATACAATATTATTACCAGATTAATACATCAAACAATATTATGAACGCAAAATCCACAAACATTAAGCTTAAGATAACCCAAAATCTTTACTTATTCACCATTTTTGCATAAATTATGTATTTTGTTTTGCAAAACATCGTATAGCAATGTATGATAATAAGAATGATTATATAACATTAACTAAACAATAAACAATACAATGAAATAATACAAAATATTTATAAGTTTTTTCTATAATGACGATACTAATATGCACCTACAATCCAATAGCTAAATTGCACAATGCTTTTTTTGATAAACAAAAAAATAGCCAAAAAAAATAAGGAGAACCACTCATGGCCGCCATTAGTATAGATTTTGGAGGCACGATTATCAAACTTGGCATTGTAGAGTCAGGCCAAATCCTTGCATCTACCACTATACCCGCTATATCTACCGATGCACTCAGAAAAAGATTGCCACAAGTCGAAGAAGCATTACAAAAATTATGCCTAGAATGCGATATCCATCCCAGCCAATGCGACGGTATAGCCATAGGCTTTCCAGCTATTGTAGACAATAAAAAAAACCGCATACTCAATGATTTCAATAAATATCCAGACGCGGCTGAATTTGACCTTGAAAAATGGTCTATGGAAACCTTTGGTTTACCACTAGCACTCGAAAACGATGCCAGACTAGCAACAATTGGTGAATGGCAGTATGGCGTTGGCCAGGGACACAGCAATGTGGTAATGATGACAATCGGCACTGGGCTGGGAACCGGAGTGATTATTGAGAACCGTGTCCTAAGAGGCAAAAATGGACAAGCCGGATGCCTGGGAGGCCATATCAGCATAGACTACAAAGGGCCCAAATGCGTATGTGGCAACATTGGCTGTGCCGAAGCTCTGGCCTCATCGGTATCCCTGCAAAAGCAGGCAGAAAATACTGCAGGATTTCAAACAAGCAAGATCAGCAAAGCTCACAACCTTGACTATAAAACAATTTTTGACTTAGCAAAAAACAACGACACTGTCGCTAGTGAAATCGTAAAATATTCCATCCAAATATGGTCTGCAATGGCAACTAACCTCATCCACGCTTACGATCCGGAAATCCTGATTTTAGGAGGCGGTGTCATGAAAGCCGCCGACCAGATTTTACCGCATATTCAACAGCACATACTCAAACATACCGTCCAGTCTAAAGGTCCAGTTGAAATCACCATCGCAAGCCTTGGCAATACTGCTGCTCTGGCAGGTGGACAATGGCTAATAAATGAAGCCAATACTAGAACTTTAACCAATACTCTATAGCACCTGAGAGATATATAATGCCAGTATCTAATTATGATAAATTTCCGGCAACAATAGTCAAAAACTGCAAAAATGAGATATTTACTGGCTACCAGAATATACTCAATAAAATTAATCTCCACATCAAATCAATTGACAAAGAAAAGGTTATAGTTGCAATCGACTGCTACCCCGGCGTAAATGATAATGAGCTCATACCGGCTTTCAAACAGAGACTCGCTCCAGAACTATTCTGTAATACATTAGACATCAAACTTCCCGAAGAGAATATTTTTGCCATGATCCGGCAAAACCTCACAGACGACCGGGTATTTGGAGTTATGAGTTGCCATAAAATTGAGCAGTTTTTTAATAATAACAAGATCAAGGCGATACAAAACCGTATCAACCAATGCCAGGGAAAAATCGTGCTGCTATATGGTTTTGGCGCAAGCCTGATTGCCAGACCTGATATTCTTGTATATGCTGATATGCCACGATGGGAAATTCAACAACGTTTTCGCAGTAATAAACTGGGCAACTGGGGTTGTAATAATTCCCAGGAAGATATCCTGAAAAAATACAAAAGGGGATTCTTTGTTGAATGGCGTGTAGCCGACAGACATAAGATTTCATTATTTGACCAGATTGACTATTTTCTGGATACAACTATTGCTGAAAAACCGGCCATGCTCACAGCTAAAAACTACTGGCAAGGCCTTCAACAGACAGTAAATCAACCATTTCGTGTTGTACCATTCTTTGACCGAGCCCCCTGGGGAGGCCAGTGGATGAAAGAAATCTGTGATCTTGACCGCTCAGTTGACAACTATGGCTGGTGCTTCGATTGTGTTCCAGAAGAAAATAGTTTGTACCTCCAGTTTGGGAATATCCGGTTTGAAACACCCTCTACCAACCTGGTCTTCAAGCACCCATCTCTTTTGCTTGGGGAACATGTTTATGGGCGGTTCGGTGCAGAATTTCCAATCCGCTTTGATTTCCTGGATACCATGGGTGGTGGAAACCTAAGCTTTCAAGTACACCCTCTTACAGAGTACATACAGCAGAACTTCAGCATGCCTTACACTCAGGATGAAAGCTATTATATACTTGATGCAGGGCCAGACAGTTCGGTTTACCTAGGTTTAAAAACTGATATCGACCCCGCCCAGATGATCCAGGATCTGGAAACTGCACAAAACGACCCCAAACAACCTTTCAATGCAGGAAAATACGCCAATAATATCCCTGCCAAAAAACATGACCACTTTCTGATACCTGCTGGTACAACCCATTGCTCCGGAGCCAACACCATGGTATTAGAAATTTCTGCCACACCATATATTTTCACATTCAAGCTTTGGGACTGGGGACGACTGGGGCTGGATAGTTTACCCAGACCAGTACACATCAATCACGGCAAACATGTAATCCAATGGGACAGGAACACCCAATGGGTCAATAACAATCTGATTAATCAGATACAACAAACAGCATCTGGTGACGGATGGAAAGAAGAAAGGACTGGACTTCACCGGCGTGAATTTATCGAGACGCGCCGACACTGGTTCACCGCTGCCGCACCGCATTGCACTGAAGATTCTGTTAATGTACTAAACCTGATTGAAGGCCGCCAGGCAATTATTGAAAGCCCGGACCACACCTTTGAACCTTTTGAGGTTCACTATGCAGAAACCTTTATCATTCCTGCTCACCTCGGAAAATACACAATCAGGCCGCATGACCAATCAGTAGATCAGATGTGTGGTACAATCAAAGCCTATATAAGATAAGACGAGAATTCTAAACACTAAAACGCTCGTCTAACATAACTTTTTAATTTACCTACAACAATATCACAGGATTTTTTTATTTTGCCCATCCGCGTAACATCCATTCAAGGTCTTCGACACCACCTGAAAATGTTGGCCTCCAACCAGAAGAATTAAAACTTTTTGTTGCTTTAAAGAATTCAACAGTCTCATCGGCCCATTTTATTTTTTCAGCGTGACCATCTGCAAAAGCCAGACTGCTGGCACCGAGATGCCAGACAGTCAATGGGTCCCACCATTGATGTTCAGAAATATTTATAACCCAAGCATTCATATTGTAGCCACGGGGATCATTTTCTTCCAGAAGAAGATACTTTCCAGAGGGGCTCTTGATCTGACTTCTCTTTCTAAAATTATTCCAGCCAGCCTGCGTGCCCCAATATCATATGGTTCTAACCTGTGTAAACCATAACTGTTTTGTCTATGCGCTGGTTCATAACAATATCAGGAATGAACTTGTCGAGCTGGAAGAACAAAATAAAATCAAAATCATCTCAGCGGACATTACAAGTTTTGATTCTCTGGAAAATGCATTTAATCCAATCCAAACCTTAGATGCTGTCATCCATTGTGCTGGCAGAGCTTCTGATATAGGCTGGGATAGAGAATTTCGCCAGACGAATTATGAATCTATTAAGCATCTGGTAAAACTCACCAGCCAATATAAGGTTAAACGTTTAGTATTTGTATCATCAACCGATGTCTATGGCTTAAAAGATTTCCACGGCCAAAATGAACAGCAGCTAAGCTATGCTGAAAAAGCAAACAATCCTTATCTCAAATATAAAATAAAAGCGGAAAAATATCTCAAAGCCAATCTCCCCGCCAATCAATACTGTATAATCCGCCCGGCAGCGGTCTGGGGTAAAGATGATCCGACATTGACCAGAAGAATCAAAGATTTCCTCGCCTTTTCGCCATACATTATCCATTTTGGCAAATGGAAAGGCCAAAACCGCTGGCCGCTGGCCCATGTTGACAATGTCGCTCTTGCCAATTATATTGGCGCTTTCCACCGGCAGGCTTGTGGTATTGCTATAAATGTTCTGGACGAGAAAAAAACCACCATGGATGAATTTTACCGTTATGTCGCCAAAGCATATTTCCCCGGCAGAAAATATAAATCCATAACGCTGCCTTTTTGGCTGGGGCTGGTAATCGGATCGTTTGTCAGTATTATCTCAAATACATTTAATCTAAGCCATCCTTTTATCGACCCATCTTTATATGCTCTTTACTCGGTAAGCAAAAACCTCGATTTCGATGAAAAGCTTTTCCGGTCCCTTAAAGAAAGTGATATTTGATTCGATTTCTGAAGATATCCTGCTGTTTGCCGCCCAGTTATTTAAGGCCCCGGCTGTCCATAGTCTAAATCCGGCATGCTATAAAATAAAGGGAGCCTCTAATAATTGGTTTCGTCAGCGACAGCGAAGGTTTTTTCAGCTGACAAAGAATGAAAAAGTGGCATATTAGTAGATATTCCACGCATTTCATTCTGCAGCTCAGGCGAAAAAAGATCCGCTCTCGCAGTAGAAATCCAATTTATAGCAAATGCCATAAAGCTCACAGGCCATCGGGGCGATAATGTCTGCAAGGAATATTATGGTGCGAATGCTAACGATCTGTACATTGAATTCCCATCGCTGAACATTAATCTACAAAAGCGGCATCGCCTTCAATGAAACTATTTTCAATGTCTGGATAATCACCAAATGGATCAATGGTAAAATAATGCATTAATTTATCTACTGCAACTTTATATCCAGAATATTTTTCATGATTCATGATCTTGCCCATAATTTCTATACAAGGATTAACATTAATTATCCCTACATCGACAGCATCAATGATCACAATTTCAGTGCCTGCATCGATAATATCAATTATTTCATGCCCATCGGTAGGTCCTTCCCACTGACCTTTTCTAAATAGTTCCATATATTTTTCCTTATCACCCTTCAATGCGGATACAAAATAATGATCAGCATACATAGCTTTATATCTGCCAAAAAACATAGGGGAAGTAAGCACAAGTTTGTGTCCTACATATTTCTTGAATACCAATTGCTGCGCTTCCGGGCAAGGCCGAGAAATACTGCACGAACAAAGAACCAAAGGCAAAACAAGCAATACCGTCAACATTATAATATTCTTTTTCATAATAACTCTTCTTATTACAAAGTCATTGAGGCGAAATATATTATGCCTTTTCTGGCATATTCATGAACCTTAATTGACAAAAGCGGCATCACCTTCGATGAAACTATTTTCAATGTCAGGATAATCACGAAATGGAGCAATAAAATTATAATGCATTAAACCATCCACAGTAACCTTATACCCAGAATATTTCTCATGATTCATAATCTTGCCCATGATACGTATTTTAGGTGTGACATTAATATGCCCAGCATCAACAGCATCAATGATCACTATTTCAGTGCCTGCATCAATAATATCAATTATTTTATACTCATCACCCCCATCTGGCCCTTGCCATTGTCCCTTTTTAAATAGTTCCATATATTTTTCCTTATCGCCCATCAATGCAGATACGAAATAAAAATCATCATACATAGCTTTATATCTGCCAAAAAACATAGGTGAAGTAAGCACAAGTTTATGGCCTACATATTTCTTGAATACCAATTGCTGAGCTTCCGGACAAGGCCGCGAAATACTGCACGAACACAAACCCAAAGGTAAAAGTAATGTTATCATCATTAAAATATTATTTTTCATATCAATTTCCTTTCAAATACAAAAAACGCGTCAATACAATGGAACCCCTAACCAATTATCTGCTAAATCCTGCCCTATCTGTTGTAGCGAACTAATAGTCAGGTAGCGACTGTCTTTCGTCAAGCTAAATTTTCAACATTTTCACCCCAAATTTGGTTATTTTTAACCATGGTGT
>JAEIOG010000077.1 GCA_016342495.1 Phycisphaerae bacterium | reverse complement strand
AATTAATTCTAAAACAACAATTATATCTTATCGCTTATTTATATAATATACAAGGGTGGGCCGTGCCCACGCTGATTTGAATTTGATTGGCTTTGGCTGATGACTGTTTGAAATTCTGCTGGCGATAGGAACGTGTTTGGAATATAATTTGGTTATGGTGTTCGCTTTGCTCACGGTATTTTTGTATCCGCGTGGGCACGGCCCACCCTGGCTTCAATGGCAGTGATGTTGCCAAACAGGAATTTGTTTACGGCAACTACCTTGACGAAGTGCTGATGATGACCGAAGGCGGTAATGATTATTACCTGGCCCACGACCATCTGTACAGCCCGGTGGCCTTAATAGACAGCAGCGGTGCGGTAGTTGAACGTTACGAATATGATGCCTATGGGCAACAGAAAATATACGATGCGAATTTAAATGCTCGCACCAATAGCTCTTATGACAATTGCATAGCCTTCACCGGCCAGCGGCTCGATACCCTCGATGGCGGCAGCTTCGAGATCATGTATTATAAAAACCGCTACTACGATACCGCCACCGGCCGCTTCCTGACCCATGACCCGCTGGGGTATGTCGATGGGATGAGCTTGTATCAGTATGTGGGGGAGTAGACCGAGAGCCATTTCCGACCCACTGGGGTTTGGTCCAATGCCTTTTTCTTCGGAAGCGCACAATAGAGCGGCTGATGCATTGTTTCCGACTGAGGTAAAATCTTTGGCTACTAAAATTAGAAATCAGTATATTGGGGAAGGCGTAGTGGGTTTAGTAACATGTTTAGTTCAGGCGGCGTCCTTTTGTACGTCTTGTATGGGAGGTGATGGCCCTTCCCCAATATATATAAGTGACACTATTAATGAAACGAAAGTCTTTGAAGATGAGTTAAATGAAATGAGGCCTTTGCTATTTAAATACGATATGTTAAATTATTACGCTTATTCTGCATGGAAAAAACTTCCAAATAACGGTAATTGGTCTTATGTAAATGTGAATGGTTGGCCTAATCGCTGGGGCTCAAAAGTCATGCCAATATTATATGCCGCTGACGAAGGTGCAGTTAATTGGGTGGTAACCGGCGGACCCACATTGGGTTTACCATGGTGGATTGGTGGGTCGCATGCAGTGAAGGCTTCAGGCAAAATAAGAGCAAGACGTTGTGGGAAAAAAATTGACATACAAATAAATGAAAATGTTAAGTGGGAATGGCATGATGTGATAGATGCCCATAGCTATGCTGTTGGGTTTAGTACTTCGGGGTCATCATGGGAATCTGCTGCTTTAGAAGGGACTGTTGATCTTGTTGGTGACAAATTATTGGGTGCAGACTTTAAAACAATAATCAAATGGACGGATTATCAATCTAGTAAAATTCATTCTGTTAGATTAAAAGATGTAGCTATTGAAGCTTACCAAATATTGGTTGAGACAGGATTTGTTAATTAAAGGTGATAGCTTGAAGTCATACATGAAACTATTTAAAGTCATAATTGTTTTGTTGGTTGTGTTTCATATCATACTTTTTGTTTGGTATAAAAACAATGCAATGCCCATAAACAAAGATATTGTTAATAATCTAGATGAGTTGCCTTATATAGGCAATCAAATGCCAGAATTTCCGATTCAGGGCCCTATTAAATATATCTCTGTTAAAAATATTTCAAGAAATAGACTTACATTGATAATGACAGGTAAAATTAACAAAACAAATTTGTCCGAGAATTTCGGCGAATGCGGTTTATTGGATTCGATGGAAGCCCACGAATATATTGAGGCGATGATCGATTTTTTTTCGGAAAACAATGGTCAATATATACGCTTTAATTCCAAACAAGATGTTTATTATTGTTTTAAGGGTAAGCAATATCTTGAAAATGATATTCGCTATGAAATCTCATGTAGATTTTTCATATCGAAAGAGACGGAAAATTTTATTGCAGAAGTAACTTGTTATGGCTTCTCAAAGAAAATTAAAAACTAGCCAGGTTGGGCAAAGTCCGCAGGGTGCCAGCGCCGGGTGCACGCGATTTGAAATGGTTAATATACGATCGGGGTGGCATTGACCTGTGAAGCAGGTCGATGGTGAATCCGTCGCAAACTTGAAAATAGCATTAGACAGGATTATATTTTATATTGGCTTGGCTGACGATTGCTTGAAATTCTGCTGATGATGTAATATGTTTGGAACGCTGGATGGTTTCGTTGTTGCCCATAAGTTTGGCCAGGAAGCCAAACAATTGGCTCGGGATGTAGATACACTGCTGCAGGGCAAAGTTGATGCGCCGGGTGCCCGCGGCGGGTGGCAGCGGTTAACTTGTTAACCGATGGTGATATAGCCTCAAACTTAAAATTCCATTTGGTCGCCCACAATTAATATTTAATATTGACGGCTATACAGAAACTTGGTATTACTATTTACAAGACAGTTTAGGAAACGTAATCGCTCTTATAGACGATAGCGGTGCTATTGTCGAGACATATGAATACACGCCGTTTGGCACGCCAACGATCAAGAATGCCAGCGGAACCGAGATAGCCCGGTAGGTGGGCCGTGCCCACGCTGATATTTGATCGTCAAAACTTCAATCCTCACATGCCGTTCTACCAGCAAAGCACAATCCCCGTCAAGTGACATATTTCAATATCGTTTGCGCAGCGACACCACAACCAACCAGCGATCCAAACACCAACCCATCACCAACAAATATCCTGCCATCATCGGCATTCTATACTTTCTCAATCACAAATGAATGCCCGGCGGCATCAACTTTAATATGATCACCTTCGACCAGTTCACCACTTAAAATCTTCGTTGCCAACGGATTTTCCAATCGATTCTGAATCGTCCTTTTCAATGGCCTTGCCCCAAATGACGGGTCATAACCTTCTTCTATCAAAAGCTCACAACCAGCATCAGTAATAGCCAGTTCCATCTGACGCTTTTTCAACCTTTCAGCGAGGAATCCAAGCTGGATTTCGACAATACCCTTGAGATGTTCCTTACTCAATGGATTAAACACAATTGTCTCATCGATACGATTGAGAAATTCCGGCCTGAAATACTGTTTTAATATTTCATGTACATGAGCTTCAATTTCCCAGTCAGAACCTTGTTCTTCCCGCAGTCGCTGAATGTCACGGCCTGCAATATTACTGGTCATAATAATAATGGTATTGCGAAAATCAACCGTGCGGCCTTTGCCATCGGTTAATCGCCCATCATCTAATACCTGTAAAAGAATATTAAATACATCGGAATGAGCCTTTTCGATTTCATCCAAAAGTATCACACAATATGGCCTCCGTCTTACCATCTCAGTCAGCTTACCGCCTTCTTCATAGCCCACATATCCCGGAGGGGCACCGATTAATCTGGCTACGCTATGGCTTTCCATAAATTCGCTCATGTCAATCCGAACCATCGCTCTTTCATCATCGAACATAAATTGTGCCAATGCTTTTGCTAGTTCAGTTTTACCAACACCAGTTGGCCCCATGAAAATAAAACTGCCGATAGGCCGATTCGGGTCGCCCAACCCGGCTCGGGCCCGTCGGATAGCATTGCTCAACGCCGCAACTCCCTGGTCCTGACCCACAACCCGTTGTTTGAGTAAGCCTTCCATATTATTAAGCTTTTCAATTTCGCCAACCAATAAGCTTTCAACAGGAATTCCAGTCCATTTTGAAACAGCCGCGGCGATATCTTCGCTGGTAACTTCTTCTTTTACCATTTGATGTTGGCTGGTCGATTGATTTTGCATCCTGGCTTCCAGCTGCTTTTCCAGTTCGGCTATTGTACCATATTTTATCCGGGCAGCAGTTTCCAGGTCGCCTTGCCGCTGGGCTTGCTGGAGGTCATTTTCAGCCTGGTCGATTTTCTGCTGTATATCTTTAGTTGCCTGTAATTCATCGACTTCGCCTTGCCATTGAGCAGAAAGGCCATTATCTTTTTCCTGTAAATTAGCTAATTGCTTTTCCAGTTTTGCTAATCTTTCGATGGATGCTTTGTCGTTTTCTTTTTTAAGAGCTTCTTTTTCGATTTGCAATTGCATAATCTGGCGACGAAGCTGGTCCAGTTCTGCTGGCATGGAATCATTTTCTATACGCAAACGCGATGCCGCTTCATCAATAAGGTCAATCGCCTTATCTGGCAGAAATCGATCTGCGATATAACGATCACTCAAAGTAGCCGCCGCTACCAAAGCCCCATCGGTAATACGCACACCATGATGACTGTCATAACGATGTTTCAATCCTCGCAATATAGCAATGGTTGCTTCAACACTGGGCTGTTGAATTAATATAGGCTGGAAACGCCTTTCCAAAGCCGCATCTTTTTCGATATATTTACGGTATTCATCCAGAGTGGTAGCACCGATGCAACGCAGTTGGCCACGAGCCAGTGCAGGCTTTAGCAAATTACCAGCATCCATAGCGCCATCAGTTTTGCCCATGCCAACTACCAGATGTAACTCATCAATAAATAATATTATCTGCCCATCAGATTGGGTCACTTCTTTTAATACTGCTTTGAGTCGATCTTCAAATTCACCCCGGTATTTAGCCCCGGCGATCAATGCCCCCATATCCAGGGCAATAACTTTTTTATCTTTCAATCCAGTTGGCACATCACCATTAACTATACGCTGGGCCAGGCCTTCGACGATAGCGGTTTTGCCAACGCCGGGTTCACCGATTAATACCGGGTTGTTTTTTGTACGACGACTTAAAACCTGCATACAGCGGCGTACCTCTTCGTCACGGCCAATCACCGGATCAAGTTTACCTTGTTTTGCCAACTCTAATAAATCAATACCATATTTTTCCAATGCCTGGTATTTGGCTTCAGGGTTCTGGTCAGTAATAGTTTGTCCGTTTCTAATTTCTTTTATAGCTTCAGATAGCATTTTTTCATCAACAGCATTAACTTCAAGGATTTCTCTGGCTGGAGAAGGTGTGGATGTCAAAGCCAACAGTAAATGTTCGCTACTGATATATTGGTCTTTCATTTCGGTAGCTATGCGTTGGGCATTGACTATAACCTGATTGAGATTATTGTCGGCGGCCATCTGGCTTTGACCGGAAACCTGGGGTAGTTTTTTAAGTTCGCTTTGGACTATAGAGTTCAACTGGGCGACATTAACATTGCATTTTTGCAGGATGCCAACGCAAATACCGCCCTGGCCTTCATTTAGCAAAGCGTGTAAGAGGTGTAAGGCAGTCAGTGTTGAATGTCGGGAACTTACTGCTAATTGCTGGGCATTATTTATGGCTTCCTGGGCCTTGATGGTGAAATTATCAAAATTCATTATTTCTCTCCTATATATTAGTGACCGTTTTTTGTTGGCTGTCCCAGAGAATTTATCTTATCAAAGTCCTGCCGAGGCGAAAGGCACTCGACAGGACATATTTGACAGTTAAACGAGTCGGCAACGAGCCAATATAGGTATAAAAGCAAAGGCTGTGCCAAAAGCAAATTTTGGTAAAAAAAGGGGGGATTTGTGTAAAAAATGGTAGAAAAGTGTCGATTTGGTGTCGTAAACTGTACTTAGCTGCCTGCCAAAATGGCATGAATTATTGTGTTTTGTCATTTTGCAATACCTATTGAGTGAGATTATCGGGTGGAAAGGGGGGATAATACGACCAGTAAACGGATTTTGACCGATTGGACGCATTTTCATTTATTTATTTTGAACCCGGTGGACAATATGGTCATCCATCTCAGCATCCAGAGAACGCTCTACAATACGCTTCTTGAGATCAGCAAAAAAGCCCGTTTCGCCCCAAAATGAGGCTGGACCGTCGTAGCCCTTAAGCAATTCATCAATAATTTCATCTCTTCGCTTTTCTTCTGGTGTCTGTCTGGCCATAGTAATTACCTTTCGTTTACAGGTTAACATATCTATGACCATTTACACAGTTTATTTTACATCCTCATACCGCAACCAACCAGCGTTCCAAACACATTCCCATCGCCAGCAGAATTTCAAACAGTCACCAACCAAAACCAACAGAAAATCTATCCTGTTTATCGAGTTATCCTGTCCAAAATAAAATGCAATTTCGAGTTTGAGCCTACTTCACCATCGACCTGCTTCACAGGTCACTGCCACCCCGGATATATATTAAACATCAGGTCGCGGGCACCCGGCGGGGACAGTCGCCTATTAATTTTTCCCAAAATAGGTGACTGTCCCCTATTTTATCAATACCTGGCTCATCTATCGGGTTTTCTGTAAATAAATGGGGACAGTCACCTATTAATTTGTTCTAAAATAGGTGACTGTCCCCTATTTTAATCCCAAGCCTTAAAGTTGTACTGATATTTTTCGATTCCGGAATAAGTACGACTCGCAAACCTATTGTAGAATCATATTTTTCATTTTTTGACTTTGAAGATGAAGACTTATTAGTACACATCAAAAAATCAGTTCTATGTTCACAATAATATGCCCCCAAAAAGATATTCCCCGTAGTTGACTTGGCTATATCTCGAGATATTTCCCGTACATTTCCGCGAATATGCAACAAGCCAAGTCGATTTGGAATACCCTCATTAATATTTACAGTAGTTTCTTTGCTTGTGTCATAATTGTTTCCAATAGGGGTATTAGAATCAGCAAGTGAGGCATCGGCAACATATTGTAGCCATTCTTCATAACTTGGTAAAGCATAAACAAAGCCTTCGGGAAAGGACTGTTTGTTTGTTTCGTGTTCAGTAAGCTTTTCACAAAACTCTATTGCATTGCCAGAAGTGATATTGGTAACAGGTAGATTTTCTCCCTTGCGATAACTGTAATTCTTAGCCATAATGGTTTCGTATATTATCTGTGACACCTCGGTTTTGCACACATAATAGCCATCCGGCATTTCAACAAATTCCATCCCCAGGCTATTGGTATATTGCCCAACAGCATTAAGCCCGGCATCCTGATAAGGGTCTTCAGTCTCACAGCCACTGAAGATAACTGCTACAAAACACAGGTATATAAGTATTTTAGACATAATTAACTCCATACCCAATAAATCTATTGTCGCAAAATTAAATTATGCAAAGCAAAGAATTACATAAATCAACGTGCACCACAAGGCTTTTCTATCGGCATTTGCATTCACATGCGTTATCCTGAGCAGATGTATGTGCAGCTTCGCCTGCCGCCCTTAATGCAGCATAATAAATACCTGCTATGGCCTGGCATTTTAACCAATTTTTATTTCCATATCTAATCTTTTGCCACCATGATAACGATTTCCAATAATCATCACACATTTGCGACATAGCTACCCATAATGCTCGATCACAATCCTTCCTGTCTGCATTGCAAGTCCCATAGCAAATATCATGTTTGTTGCATGCAGGAGTGAAGTCAACTGGGTCAACTTGAGGAATCTCAATGCCGTCAGCAGCCCCACAACCATTCTGTCCATCTCGAGGATCATATTCTGAAAGAGGTTTTCTAACCGGCCTTTCTCCATCAGGACATTCTTTTGCTTTTAATCCCCAATCATCACTTAAAATAATTGGTTTCGATTTTACATATTGATATAAATTTAAGCCATCACCATATTGTCCCGCCTGCTTTAATGCAGTAAAACTGTTCGGCACTATCCCCAGCGGGTCGTTACTAAGCCAACGTCCTGTTTCATAATCCAGCATGCGATTGCGGCTGTATTGCAGGAGTTTGTCCCCACTATCTAGCACATCAACTCGACGCCCGGTAAAGGAGTAGGAATTGCCCGTATCGGTACCGCTAAAGGCCGTGAAATCATCGTTCAATTTGGTTGGTTTTCCATAGGAATCATATTCGGTGCGTTCGGCGACGGTATTATTCTGATCTAAAAGAGCGACATTGCTATACAGGTGGTCCTGCAAGGCATAATACAGCGGATAGCTACCATAAGTATTCTGATAAACCAGCAATTCATCAATATAATTGCCCCAGGCAAAAATCCGTTTGCAGGCATCGGCTCCATCACTTTCGGCCAGCACCTGCCAGTTATTATTATACCAGTATAAAGTCCATTGGTCAAGCGGGTCTCCCGCGGCAAAATAATCTATCTTGCGAATCCGGCGGCCCAGGGCATCATAATCGTATTTGGCGACATCAACTTCATTGCCGCTGACCATCTTATAAACCCGGATCGGACGATTTTCATAATCCCAGGTATACAGATAACCATCCTGGTCGGTGGTAGTATTGCCTGCATCATCGTAGGCAAGATAAATATTGTCGGAAGTATTTTCATCATATCGATTGGTAATCGAATCGATAGCATAAGTTTTGGCGGATTCCCCGCGATTAGTTGCACTATCACGATTACCAAGATCATCCATGGTAAAAGAATCCGCGGTGGAATCGTGATAAGTCGTGCCTGTTAAACGATTTAAGTCATCATAAGCATAAACATTATCAGGATCATTGGTCCGATGCCCAAATTCTTTTTCAGTAATATTACTGTTTTTGTCATAGGTATAAGCAAATTCCGTAGCCGAGGTTTCACCGGCATCGAAAACGCCATCACTATCGATATCAATAAAACCTGTAATACCAGCTATTTGCCCGAAATCATTATAGGTATATTGCTGAACAACAGGAACCGTATTAGCAAACATCGAATCTGTGGGATAGGTGCGAGTTGCCACTTTTGAACCGACATAAGCATAATCAACATATTCGGTACTCCCCTGGCTGGCAACATCGATACGGCCCAGACTGTCACGGCTAAAATCAATATTTACATTTGAAATGGCAGGGTAAATGATCTGAGTTACACTGCCTTGCTGGTCATAAAATATGAGGTATTATCGACAGCATAAACAGTAGACAGGTAGGATGGGTTAATTCATTTTACCAATTCTGGTTACAATCGCAAACATGAATCGAACGGCGACAGCGAACAGCATGAGCGAAAATAATTCAACCACCGAAACGGTAATATGGCTAAAATTTACTTTTTTTTGGATATTTACGGTTTATTTAATAAAATATGCATATAATTTTGCGATTCTAAGTTCATTGGCAAAAGTAGCATAAATGCTTTGGGGATATACGGTTATGAAAAACAGGGGTAGGCTGTATATTTATGGGAGGACTGACATGGTCCCCGATAATCGTCACAAATTAACATTTTGGGGGAATTAGGTGGTTTAATTTGAACTTTCTGGGTATACGTAGCGTATATTTTCTCAAGATTTGTATTGACAGAACGTGGGTAAATCTGTAAATATGTGCGGCTAAAACTAACTATACCCAAAGGGTATGATTTTCCCTGGCAGGGCCAGTCCTATGGCCCTGCGATGCAATAAATTATATATTGGCAAAACGGGAATTTCCAACTGTAATCAGTGCACTTAAACGGACTGCCAGTCAGTTTGAGAAACTAACCATTAATTATTAACAATGAAAAGTGAGGGTAACGTGAATTGGAAAACACAATTACTCAGGAACAAACAGCATGGTTGACAAGCCAGGAGTATCTCGCTGGCGAACATGTGCTGATCGGTAACAGAATACCAAAAGATTATTTTATTACACAAGGCCGCGGCGAAAGTGATATTACTATCCATGCCGGCTCATATCATCTGGCTTTAAGGCAAGCAGGTATTGAGATGTGTAATATTATGACCTACTCGTCAATCTTGCCAAAGATAGCGACCCAGATTGAAAGGCCAGATCCTTCCAGATTGACCCATGGAGCTGTAATGGATACCATAATGGCGGTTCGGGATGTTAACAGAGGCGAAAGAGCTACCGTAGGGATTACCTATGGCTGGCTTTATGACCGTGAAACCAATGAAAAACACGGTGGTCTGGTTTGTGAATACAATGGTGACCTGCCCGAAAGCGAAGTATCAGAACAACTCAATGCCAGTCTGAACGAGCTATATACCAATGGCTACGAAGAGCGTTTCAGGCTAGCGGATCAGTTTATGCTGACCGACAGCTTTGTGCCCAAGAAGAAATATGGCAGTGTACTGATCAGCATCTGTTTTCAAAATTATGTTTATCCGATTCAACAGCGTCTTTGCTGAACGAAACTTTTCAAACCCATCGTTTTCGGTGGGTTTTTTTTCAAATATTTTTCAGGTAAATTATGAGCGATAAAATTCCAGAAATAATTTTCGGCGCCAACGAAGGCGGAAGCACTAACTATGAAAGTTCGGAAATCGTGATAGTGCCAGTGCCTTATGACGGGACCAGCACCTGGATCAAAGGTTCCGACAAGGGCCCGATAGCCCTGCTGAAGGCTTCAGCTAACCTGGAATTTTATGATATTCAAGCCACCAGCTGCGTCTGTGAAAGAGGTATTTATACCGACAAGCCTATAACCGAAGATCGCTGCCCGCAATCAATGGCCCTTGAGGTCAAAAAGATTGTCGGGGAACATCTCAATAAAAACAAATTTACCATCGTTATTGGCGGGGAGCATTCAGTTAGTATTGGATCGATTTATGCCCATGCTAAAAGAACAAATAATTTAACAGTTATTCAGTTTGATGCTCATGCTGACCTGCGGGAAAGTTATGATGACCACAAATATAATCATGCCTGTGTGATGGCGCGGGTCAAAGAGCATTGCCCGGTGGTACAAATTGGTATCCGCAGTGTAGCGGCCGAGGAAAAAGATGCTATTGAGGCCAACCGGATATTTTATGCTCATGAAATTTATAATAATGACGACTGGCACGATAAGGCTATCGAGTTGTTGACTGACAATGTTTATATTACCGTCGACCTGGATGTTTTCGACCCGGGTGTTATGCCCAGCACGGGCACACCGGAACCGGGCGGCATGGGTTGGTATGAATTCATGAATTTCGTTGAAAAGGTCATAAAAAAGAAAAATCTGGTGGGCTTCGATGTCGTTGAGCTTTGTCCGAATGAGAATCACCCCGGGCCAGACTTTTTTGCCGCTAAGTTGCTGTATCGATTATGCTCAATGAAATTTGCTGAATAATATATAGGATGCGGATAAATTAGAAGTAAATTGAGGGTGGTGTGTTTTTGGGGCGATGATTTGATATGCTGCGGGCGATGGGTGAGTGTTAGTTGGCGATGGTGGGTTGTGGAGTTCGCTTTGTTCACATGTTTTTACAGGTATAGGGATTGTGTTTGTAGGAAATAGATAAAAGCCCCGAAGGGGCGGTATATTTTAGCCCAGGGCATCGCACTGAGTATAGAACGTCGAAACCTTTTTACGCCCTGTAAGGGCAATATAATCAATTCCATGGAATTATGCCGGCCTTACAGGCCTGAAAAGAGTGGCGTGGGTTTTAAACCCAGGGCGTTGCCCTGGGCTATGTTATGCTGGCCCTACAGGCCGAACGGATGGTGGCATTGTTACGGAATATTGTCTTGGTATCGGACGGGCGGGATAAGGTGTAGAGACAAGGCATGCCTTGTCTCGGTTGGGGTTAGTAAGTGTTTCGGCAGAAATTAGCGGGTCGCTGCCGCTCGCCGCTGTTTATTGTATAAAAAAACCCGCCAAGATAACTTAGCGGGTTTAATTATTTTTTATTTGAGCTTATTGCTCATCTAAAAAGTAATCACTTTCCAATCATCCTTAATTAAATTCGATAAAGGCACGCCCATGGGTTTGACTTCGATGCCAAGACTGCGCAGCTTATCAGATACTCCATAAGAATTGGCACAGGCGACACAGGCCTGGACTTTGATGTCGGCCTGGATCATTTTTTTAACATAAGCCTGAAGTTCTTCATTGTTGGCTAAAAGATTGGCTGAAGGGCCCCAAACGATAAGTGTTACTTCGTCAATCCATTTTTGTTTTTTAGCATTATAGGTGTACATAAAACATACGCGATTAGCGACATCGGGGTCATCACTGGACCAAACGACCGCTAAACGGGAAGCCTTTGTGATTTCAGGTTTAGCTTTATCAGCCGGGGCGTTGCAAGAACATAAAAACAGGCTTATTGATGCCAAAATAACTATAAACAAAATATTAGGGTTCATTATTTTCTCACTTATTTCTTTAGAGCTATTTCTAAATCTTTGAGGAAATCGTCATTGTCGGGGGCGACTTTTGATTCATATCTGCCAACGGGGTTACCCTTGCGGTCAATCAGGAATTTGTTGAAATTCCATTTAATTGCGCCAGTCTGGCCTTTAATATCGAGCGAGGTGAGGTATTTATACATGGGATGGATATCCTTGCCACGAGCGCTGAGCTTAGCGAACATGGGAAAATCCACAGCAAAATTATTTGTACAGAATTGTTGAATTTCTTCATTAGTGCCGGGTTCCTGGCCACCATAATTATTAGCAGGAAAACCTAAGACAACCAGACCTTTGCTTTTATATTTGGCATAGAGTTCCTGCAATGGGGCATATTGCTTGGTGTAGCCACACTTGCTGGCGACATTGACTATGAGTATGGCTTGGCCTTTGTATTTGGAAAGAGGGACAGGTTTACCATCAATATCATCCATGGTAAAATCGTAAATTGAATTAGGAGTAGTGTTATCTTCAGTTTTATCAGTTTTTGTTGAATCCGGCGACGGGCTGGAGAAACATGAAAACAAGCCAAAGCACATAAAAACGAGCGTAAGCAAAAGTATAAAATCTTTTTCCATATTTAAAATCCTTATAAAAACATATTGTATGCTATAGATAATTGTAGGCTGAAACTATGGAGTATTCAAGTAAGCTATAAAAAAACCCGAAGAAAATCTCCGGGTTGTGGGTATTATTAAAAAATAAGCTCTTGAGGCGTGGGGTCTTTAAGTTTTATTTCGATAGTATCGGTCAACTCGCCAGCAAAGGGGCCGGTTTGTTGTAAGCCTGTGATTTTGTAAACACCGGGCTTTAATCCTTTGGTTCTCCACTCGAACCTGCATAAGCCTCCTCAACCATATTCCAGTTTTTTCTCTGAGACTACCTTGCCATCCGGTGCGGTAATTTTTATCACCGGGTTAACAGTGTCATGATACCTGCTGTCTTTCATTTTAGCGGTGAAAGTTTCATATTGCAGGCCATCATCAGTTTTAACTTCAGTGATAAAGGAGAAGGCAGTTCCAACATCGAATTGTTTAGTTGGGTCGAATTCCTTGGAAGCTGAGCACTGAACCAGCAGTTTGACTTTTGGCTTTGCCAGAGTCAGTTTGGTTTGTTTGTCAGCGGTGATATTAATATTCTCAGCCGAAACATAAACCTGACATTGGCTACTGTCCTTTTGGCCATACTTCACGATGCTCTTTTTCATGGAATAAGTGCCGGGGACGATTTTATCCAGTTTGCTTTGATAGACAGCGGGATTAGAATCATCAAAGCCACCGCCATACAACCTGACACTGACAACATCAAACTTCAGAGGCTTTTGCTGCTGGTTGAGCATTGCTAATTTCAAGCTGCCAAAACTGCCGTTATAAGTAGTAATGCTGGCCAGATATGTATTCTTATCCTGCTTTATGGCTAAATCACAAATTACTGAATCAAGGAAAATACGGTCAGATAATTTGCCTTTCACTAAAGGGGGCTGTTGGGTTTTTTCGTCGTCATCATAGGTAATAGCGAAAACATCCTGACCTTTATCAGTGCAATCGCCATCGCCATTGGCATCAATTAAAGTAAGCTTTATCATTTTGCCAAAATATTCAGCTGAACCCGACAAAGCCATTTCTCCACGATAGCTATCTTTTTTAAGCGATAAAACCGTTGGGGGCCTTACAGCCTTTTTGAAGTTAATGGTAAAGCTTTTAACGGTTTTATTAGTCAGTGTACAGCGATAACATTTGTCATCGATAGTGACATAGTTGGCCAAAGGGTCGCTATGGGAATCCTGGGTATAACGCCTGTTGCCGATTTCGATGGCGAAACAATCCTTGGTGAACTGGTCGAACATACCATCGCTGTCGGCGTCCCAGATAGTAATAACAGAATCTTTGCCGTTAATTTTCGTTTTGCCCTTCATGACACTGCCATTGATCCAGGTATTGTCATCGGCTGAAGTTCCGGTTGAATAAAGGATATAGCGATACGATATTTTTTTGCCGGTGGGCGTATTCCAGATAAATTCCGGGATATAAAACATCGGGCCATAATCGGTATTGGTTGGCTTGATGGTTTCATTGGCATCAAGTTTGCCGTTGGCGTTAAGGTCAAAGTATAAAGCGAGAGGCTCATCACTTTTATACTCAACCGCCGACCATTGCGAACCAATAAGGTCAGGATGATACAAATAAGCGAGCTGGCCAGTAGCTTTGATCGCTAAAGAAAATGGACTTTTGTCACCTTTGGGCTCATAGGTTTTCATATTATAGTTTGCGATGTCCAGGTCAAGGTTAAGAGCCTTAAGCTGAACATCAAAAGCAAACTTATCGGGCAAATCAGCTGCGACCAGTGGCAAAGCCAGCAATAGCATAATAGTTATTATCAATTTCATTGCAAGTCTCCCTGCTAATATTTATTTAAGCGTAAAGGTCAGTTTGTCGGTTAACAATCCAGCTAATGGCCCGGTTTGTTGAGTCATTTTTGCCTGGTATTTTCCTGGTTTAAGATTATGGGTTCTCCACTCGAACCCGCATAGTCCGCCTCAGCCATACTCTAAAGTTTTTTCAGCTATCATCTTGCCGGCAGAATCGGTAATTGTTACTTTGGGCATAAGTATAATAGATTTTTTTGAGTTTTTAGGCATATAATAAAATCGATTATATTCCTGACCCTGACTATTTTTAAGCTGCATATCAAAATTAAAGACAGCACCAGTTTGATATTGTTTACTGGCATCGAATTTATCTTTGCTGCCAACTACATTAATCTTCATTTTCAATTTGGGTGGCAACAGAACAGCTTTAGCGACTTTATCACTTTCGACCTTAAATTTAACATTATTAACCCCAACATTAAAAGTATAAGGTTTAGCAGAACCATAATTAACTGTGCACCAGTTTACCGAATAATCGCCAACCGGAATATTATTAAACTCCTCTTTGATCAAAGTAAGATATTGGCCACAATAGTCATTGCCTTTAAGCCAGAGATATTCGGCTTCGACTGCTAAAGTTTTTTTATCGTGGGTAAGCATAGCCATCTCAAAGCCGCCACGCTTGCCATCATAAGTTTTAATTGTCGCACGGGCACCTTTGTTGGTCTTGACAATATCGAAATACAGGATTTCGCTATTGATAAGAATTTTATCTTTGAGAGGGCCGGACGCTATCGAGCGATTACGTTCGGAATGACTGCCGGCAAAGAACAGGTTAACCATATCTTCATCTTTATCCAGACAATCGCCATCTTCATTTTCATCGATCATGGTCAATAAGATTTTTTGGCCCCGGAAAGTTGAAGAGCCCTGCCAGTAACCTTCGTTATCACCAGTGCCTTCGGTGAGGTCAATAACTGATTCTGGCGGTTTATTGTCAGGTTGGAATTTGACCTCTTTGGGCTTGTCTTGCGCCAGCAAAACTGCTGGCATAACAAGCAGCAAAGACAATAAAATTTTACGCATGAGCACCTCCTGTAAATATCACATTAATAGTTAATTATCTTTCAAAATTATTTTAACACTATCTTCCAATATCCCGGCTAGCGGTCCGGTATTCAAGGTAATGGTAGCGGTATAATTGCCCGCTTTAAGATTATCGGTTCTCCACTCGAACCGGCATGAATTTCCGCCTCAGCCAAACTCGATAAATTCCCTGATGATGACATTGTCATAAATATCAATAATTGTCAATTCAGGCTTAAGGTAGTTATACATTTCGGAAGCATCAGTTGTATAATAAAACCTTTTATAATTCTGGCCCTGGTCATTAAATAAATATTGATCAAAAATAAATACAGAGCCAACATTATAATGCTTGTCAGAATTGAATTTTTCTTTGCTGTCGACCTGCACGACATTCATTTTTAATTGCGGTGGTGTCAGCTTCACAATGGCGGGCTGGCCTGGCTCAAATTCAACTTTCAGATTATCGACCTCGGTGAAAAAATGGCAAGGTTTCTGATAGTCATAATTTATCGTGCATTGTCCAATGGCATAATGGCCTGGGGGGATATTGTTGCCGGGTTTAAATTCGCCGCTGAAATTTTCGCCATTGAGCCAAAGGAAATCACTATGAGCGAATAGTTCTTTGCCATCATGGCTAATCATTGAAAATCCAAGAGCAGTTTTGGCAGGACCAGTTTTAACCTCGGGTGCCTGTCGGTCATTAATAAAAAATGTTATTGAAAAGATACTTATGAGCAAAAATGCCAGAAAATATCTGTATTTTGATAAAAATTTGATATTAACTGGGTTTGCCATTGTTATTTTCCCTAAATGCTATTCTTATAAAGTCTTGATTAAAAGCTATTTATGCGAATTTTAATACCTGTCAGAACCATTTGCCCGCATAATCGTCAAACTCTAGCTTTATATTTTAGATTATAGCAATAAAAATACCACAGTTATTTGCCTGGGGCCAGTTTTAATTTTATTATTTTTGTGGTTAGACAAAAGAGTATTCCTGAATAACAGAAAGTTACTCATAACAGATTTAACTCTAATTCTGCCCTGGATCGAGGGCGCCGGTGTGACTGCCTCCTACAAACCGGCGCCCTTCACTTATGCGCACATTTCTATTTTTTTTCATGTTTTATGTATGAAACAAAAAATATTGCTGTCAAAATAATATAGACTTTGATTATATATACCCAAGGGGTATGATTTTATCTGGCTGAGCCAATGCTAAAATCTTTGTTATGATTATACTTATTTTATTTTGGAGGCAATATGAAGCGTTTAATAATTTGTCTTGTAATTATATTATCAGCAAGCCCTGCCTGGGCCGAAAAATATAACCGTCGCAGCCCAATAGTTGAGGCATTTGATAATAATAAGGATGCGGTAGTAAATATCGCCAGCAAACAAGTCCGTGAAGTGCAAAGTAATCGCATGGGATTTTTTGGCGATATTTATCCTTTTAAACAAAAAATGATTATACCATCGCTGGGTTCTGGTTTTGTGATTCATAAAAATGGTTATGTTATTACCAATGCCCATGTCGTTGAAGGAGCAGAAGAGATAACCATATTTATGGCTGATGGCAATCAATATCAGGCTAAAAAGGTCCAAATTGATTCCAATGCTGATATTGCCCTGCTGAAAATCCAGTCTGACAAAACTTTTCAGACCGTTAAAATGTCTTATGATCAGCCATTGATCGGTGAAACTGTTTTAGCGATAGGTAACCCTTTTAATTATTCTCATACGCTAACTGATGGAATTGTCAGCGCTATCCACCGTGATGTCGAACTAACTGATAACCCGGCTTTGCAGAATCTAATCCAGATATCGGCACCAATTAATCCCGGAAATAGCGGCGGGCCTCTGCTGGACATTAATGGTCAACTGATAGGGATTAATGTCGCTATTCGTCAGGCCGCCGAAGGTATAGGCTTTGCGATTCCCGTTGAACGCATGCGTAACACTGTCAATAAAATGATGGATATTGAAGCATTGCGGCGAATAAGCTTTGGTCTGGAAGTCGATGAAATTGACCCAGCGAATGAAAACGAAAAACCAACCATTATTATTAAATATATCAAGCCTAACAGCCCCGCCGAAAAAGCGGGTTTTCGAGTTGGGGACTGTATCGAGTCGATAGATAATCAGCCGATTAACTCTGTTATTGATTTTCAGATTGCATTATTTGAAAAACCCGCAAATAGCGAAGTTTTATTTAGCACCAAACGCTGTAAAAAAATTCCTGAGAAAATTGCTGATTTAAAGACCGCCGAAAAAACAAGTTATAAACTTAATCTCAAGCAAAAACCCATGCCCAATGCAAAAGAATTGGCTAAGAGTCTTTTTGGCATGGAAATCGCGGGATTGGACAAACAGACTATTGAAAAAATTGGTATTCCGGCAAACCCCGACCAGCCTATTATTACCTCACTGCAAAAGAACTCACCTGCGGCGATTACTGGTCTGGAAAGTCATGACATTATTACCCAGATCAATGGCATTGCAATCGAAAATATGAGCCATTTTGGCCTGCTGTTAGAAAATATCAAACCCGGCCAGGCTGTAATATTGAAAATATATCGCGTACAACGAAGTCGCTTTGGCTATACACTATCGCAATATCAAGTACAGCTACAGGCAAGGAAATAATATTTGGTAGACAAGGGGTGCGGTGTCTCTACTTTTCAGAAGGGAATTTATTTTTTAGCAGTTGCACAATAGGCCATGCAATTAAGACACCGACAATCAGGCCACCCAGTGAAGCCACTATCTGGATTTTGTCTGAATTGTCATGCATATATTTTTGCGCCAATGATCCGGCTATAATAGCGCAAATCAGAGGCAGCAGAAAAGCGGCTATGCTGGAGAGCACCAATCCTGCCGGGCTCAATGGCCCTTTATTTTCTTCGGCCCAGACTTCGCGGCACATATCCTTATTGGGACAACCTGTGCAATGCTCGTTCTGTGTCTGGTTTGGAGTTTCACAATTTATTTCATTATTATCCACTATTAATTACCAATCGATCATAATAAGTTAAAAAAACTAACAGTTAAAAGTGAAAAGTTGTGGTATTTACCTGCGGTAAATGCCTTTTAAAAGACTGCTTAAATCTTTATTGAACTTTATTTACAGATAATAGCCAGTCAGTTCAAGTTATTTTTATAAATTCTTTTTTTTATTGCACGCCAAATGCGTGCGTAAAGCCACCCCAGTTTATCTATAAAACAGGAGAAACCGCTTTCATTTTTATCCAGATATTTCCTGGCGATTCCGAAGCGGTCTTTAATTTTTGAAATGGGAGTTCTAATTCCGAATCGCTCATTTAAGATATTTTTTTCATGAACGACAATCATCCAAGCAGGTTTACTGTCTATATTTTTGATCGGAGCTAATTTGTCCAGTTTGGTATGTTCGCCGCAATAAACGGTATTTATGGTTTTGCCAGAGTCTCGATCAATCTTTTCTATTAAGCTAATAAAAGGATTTTTGGGATATTTTTTCTGGTACAATTTACTATCATGCCACCAACACCCCAGCAAAATATTCAGGAAAACCATAGGATTTTCTTCAAAATTATTCTGGATTAAATCGATGAAATCAAATGAAATCGCATCGTCATTATCCATTCGTGTGGTAATAACATAGTCAGTATCATCTGCGATATAACCCATCACAATATCAACTAAGCTCTGGGGTGAAAAGGCATCTACAAATACCGGAACAAAATTATTGTATTGCTGTTTTTCTTCAACATATTTTTTAAGAAACTCTGGTGACCTGCTATCGAACAATACCAGCCAACGAAAATTTTGATTGGCCTGGGACTGCACCGAAGGAAAACAAAAGTCCTCAAATAATTGGATTCTATGCTTAAGCCAATCCTGGTCCCACTGGACAGGAGCCCATGACAACGGGACGTTAAACCGGGTAATTAGAAAATGCTCAAACTTTTCCGCCATAAAACCACCACAAAAAATTCATTAAAATTAACACTTCATCTGAGCAGTGGCTTATTTCAGCGCTTGGATCAGCAATTCCTGAGCTTTGATAGTTTGTTGATCTTCGGGCCAGGATTCCATTGCCTTGCGAGCATCTTCAAGTCTGCCCGATTCAAAAAGAACATAACCTTTCAGCAGCAACAGATCAACCCGGCTATTGAGATTATACCAATAGTCAATATCTTTAACAAATTCATCTATGGCTTTTTCATCCGGGAATCTCTGTTTGAAATATTCTTTGCCGGAAGGTAATGAAGCACTGGCTATTGCTAAGTTCTGCATAGCCTGAGCTGCGGTAATATATTTGCCGCCTGCCAGATTAGCAATAAACTGCAATTCCAGAGTTGCCGGATCGTTATCAACATAAATCATCGACAATGCCAACTCATTGGCTGCCTGATAATATTGGCCCTGATCCATAAACAATTTGCCTCTTATGCGATAGGTTCTGGCTTTTTGGATAGCCAACTGTTTATGATTCCTGTCATAATATTTAGCAGTATCGCTGACAACTTTTTCACCGGGCATGTCGGCGGGGTCTACCTGGTCGGTAAGTTCATAATAATCAAGATTTTCAGTTTGTGATTTTGACACAGGTTTAATTGGGACACGCTTGTTTACTTCGGTATCTTCCGTGATTGATTCAGGGACTATTGGTCTTGCTAACTGGTTATCAGCTTTTTCATCAATATTTCCCAAACGTTTTGATGTATCGCCCAGAGCGGGTCTGGTCAGGGAACCAATGTCAGTGGCACCTGCAAGCCAGGGCTTAGTTGAATTATTCATATTCAAAGGCTGAAGAATTGGTTTGATATTTAAAGAATAATTATTCATGGGGCGGGTATATTGACTTTGATTTTGACGATTATTCAAAAGGCGTTGGCGATCAAGCGAACTAAAAGATGCCCCTACCGGTACAACTCCTCGAGAAAAAGCCTGGCTGCTGGAGAAAACCTGGCCTGAACGCAATGCGGTTACGGATCGGGAATCATCCAGATATGGCCTCTGATATGACCTTGAGCCAAAATTGTTGACACCATAAGAATCGCGTCTGAAATTACTCAGGATATTACTCGATGTCTGACCCTGGAATTCATATTGGTTTTTATATGGAACTGCCCCTTGAAAACTGGCGCCACTGGAAACATTTCCGGTAATATATAGATTAGCCCTGGGCACAAGAGTATCAATTCGAGTTCGACGGGAATTGATTCCAAAAGAGCCCAAGCGAGTATTAGCATCAAGCAGATGACCGCCTTGAGAGTTATAGTATTGGCTATAAGCAACAGAACAACCCAGCAAAATAATCAAAATTGTATTTTTTAATAATCTCATTTTTTCATCCTTCCTGAAAATAAGATATTGCCATCGCAAATGCCATGGTCTTACATAAATATATTATCGGAAATTTACGTTGGCAGGTGTGGGAAAAAACCTTAATCCCTGCCAACAAACCTGAAAACCCACAAAATCAAAACGATAGTCCTATAATTAATTACGAATTAGTCTTGCTGATTGTTTGTATAATTCGGTCGGCCTGCCCAATTCAGCTTAGTATTAAGTAATTCCCAACGACTACGCAACGAATTAGCCACCAATTTAAATTTATGTCGCGAAGCGGATATCGTTATTCTGTCTTCACTTTTTATCGGAACATTTATCTGGCCATCAATTACCACCACGGCATCATAACCGGAATAAGTCGGGCCCCAGGTACGCCCTTTTTTGCAACTTAAGACCACAGGTTTAGCCATATCTACAACGACAGGTCTGAAACTCAGGGAATGAGCTGCCAGAGGCGTAATAATCGCAGCTTTTAGCGAAGGCGACAAAAGTGGCCCTCCTGCTGAAAGATTATAGGCAGTTGAACCGGTGGCAGTCGAGACAATTAAGCCATCACCGGCACAAATCACCGGTTCTTCCTCATCAACCGAAAGTAAAACTTCCAGCATACGAAATGGCGGGCCAGCAACAATTGAAACTTCGTTGACGGCTAATGATTCAAAAGTCTCACGGTCAGGGCCAGTTATTATACAGTTAAGCATCATACGTTGGGCACATTTGATTTTTCCGGTTAAAATAGTCTCGAATTGCGACTTGAATTGTTCAGTAGTAAATTCGGCCAGGAAACCGAGCTTACCCATATTAATCCCGACAATTGGCACCTGGTTGGCATCAAGGTCACGAACTGTGCCTAAAATCGTGCCATCGCCGCCAAGGACCACCAGCAAGTCAATATCATCATGAGCTGAAATATCTATAGTCTGGCCAAGATTATCAATAGCAACCTCAACCCGCTGGTTTAGCCAAACTTTTAACTCTTTAGCAACAGCAATACATTCAGGCTTTTCACTGGAAGCTATCAAGCCAATTTTTTTTCGATCAGGTGCGGTCATAATTTGTCCATTAGCAGGATAGTAAATTATCTGCCCAGTTTTTCTTTGATTCGTTTAGCTATCGATTCGCTATCGATACCAACGGTTACGAGTTGGCCATGGCGGGTATCCTGACCAATATATTCATCAGGCAGGCCAAGCCGGGTTATCTTACGGGCATCGAGATTATTCAATTGAGCCATCTCAACAACCGCGGCCCCAAAGCCACCAATTAAGCCATGATCTTCTATCGTAAATACGGGCATATCCTTATCATCAGCTAAAAGTTCACTAAACAATTTTTCATCCAGAGGTTTGGCAAAGCGGGCATTGACAACGCCAACTTCGATGCCTTGTTTTGCCAGATGATCGGCAGCAAACATAACTTCTGAAACAATACCGCCATAAGCAACAACAACGACATCGGCACCTGGTCGCAGCCATACAGCCTTACCAGTTTCATACTCAGTTTCGCATTCAGGGATAATACCGCAGCGGTGCACAATATCACGCGGGTAACGAATCACGCTGGCATGTTTGCTCTTAGAGGCGTATTCCAATGCCTGGTCCATTTCAATTTCATCAATTGGGGCCATCAAAACCAGATTCGGCAGCGTTCGGAAAAGGGAAATGTCACAGAATCCATGATGGACTGCACCATCTTCGCCAACTAAGCCCGCCCGGTCCATACACAATGTCACAGGTAGATCCTGCAGGGAAACTTCCTGGAAAATCTGGTCGAAAGCGCGCTGCATGAAAGTCGAATAAATCGCGACAACAGGTTTCAGGCCAACTTTAGCCATCCCTGCAGCGATATCAATGGCGCTGCTTTCGGCGATGCCAACATCAATAACCCGGTCAGGATATTTATCCCGCAGACTTACCAGCCCAGTGCCATCGGGCATGGCCGCTGTCAAAGCGATAACCTTTTCATCTTTTTCCATTAAGCGATCAAGGGAATTACTAAAAGCTTTGGTAAAGCTGATATCGGAACTCTTTTCAAAGCTTGCCCTACCTTCTGTTTCAACTTTAAAAGGCTTAGGGCTATGGAAAGTGGTCGGATCTTCTACTGCAAATTTTGAGCCATGGCCTTTATTAGTCAGCACATGCAAAATGACCGGATGATCAATTTCCTTAACAGCTGAAAGAATCTTAATCAAACTAGGCAAATCATGGCCATCAATCGGGCCAAAGAAAGGGATGCCCAGCTGATCAAATTTCTGTTTGCCAAAAAAGGTGGTATGCAAGCCATCTCGAATGCGATCCAGCCTTTCTTGCAGGCCTTTACCCAGCAATGGCAAGCGACGAACAAGCATCGCGGTGCGCCGCTGCATATCTTCAAATGTACGAGAGACTCGCAACTTTGTCAGATATTGGGCAAAAGCACCTTCGGTTTTATCGATAGCCATAAAATTATCATTTAAGATAATCAAGAGCTGTCGATTACAAAGATGGGTATTGTTCAAGCCTTCAAAGGATAAACCATTGACGATACTTGCATCGCCAACGACAGCAACAACGCAATCATCCGATTCGATAATCTGACATCCTAAAGCCAAACCTAAAGCACTTGCTACTGAGGTACCGGCATGGCCAACGGCGAACTGGTCATATTCGCTTTCGGATGGAGCCGGGAAGCCACTTATGCCACCGGCTTTGCGGAGCTGGCTGAACTTATCGGCCCGCCCAGTGAGGATTTTATGCACATAGCATTGATGTCCCACATCCCAAACGATTTTATCCTTGCTGAAATCAAAAACATAGTTCAGGGCCATCGTCAGTTCGACAACACCTAAATTGCTGGCAAGATGGCCACCATGTTCAGAAACAGATTTAACTATCAGCTCACGAATTTCTTTGGGCAAACTCTTGAGTTGTTTAATATCCAGCTTTTTAAGGTCAGCTGGCGATTTGATCTTACTTAACAAATTGTCAGTCATGATTCTCTTCTATAATTGCTATCTTACGAGTTTCCAATCAAGCAAACCATTCAAGATATAAAATAATGTCACAATAGTGACACTTAAACTTTTAACTTTGTAACATTTTAGCCAAGTGGAACAATAAGTGATAATCGGTATCGCTAACGCGATATAATTTTTATCAGCATGGGCAGAGCCCATCGGCCCAGCTTTTAACTTTTACGATTAACCAGCATATCAGCTAAGAACTGCATAGTCCAGCCCTTTTCGCCTAAAGGTTCAATTGCACGGGAGGCTTGGGCCAATAACTTATCTGCTTTTTTCTGGGAAGCTTCAAGGCCAATCAGCGAAGGATAAGTCAATTTTCCAGCCTGGGCATCTTTGCCGATGGTCTTACCAAGTGCTGCCTGGCTGGAAGTCACATCCAGCAAATCGTCAACAATCTGAAAAGCCAGTCCAATCTTCAGGCCAAATTCACCCAGTTCATCAATTGTCAACTGGTCGGCCCCGGCACAAATAGCCCCCATTCGCATGGCACCTTTGAACATCGCAGCAGTTTTATGAATATGGATATAATCGACCGACTCGATGTCACCTGGCTTATTTTCACTTTCCAAATCAGCAACCTGGCCACCTATCATGCCATAAGCCCCGCTTGCCGCGGTCAGTTCAAGGACAAGATCTCTGACCTTTTCGGCAGGACTGAATTTTGCCACTGCCTCAAAAGCATGGGTAAGCAAAGCATCACCAGCCAAAATTGCCAAACCATCACCATAAACTTTATGATTTGATGGCTGACCCCGTCGGAAATCATCATCGTCCATCGCCGGCAAATCATCATGCACCAGCGAATAGGTATGAATCATCTCGATAGCAGCACCGGCGGCCAGCGAATCAGATTCATTGCCATTGCAAGCTTCACAAGCCATCACCACCATCGCGGGCCTTAATCGCTTGCCCCCTGCTCTTAGACTATATAACATTGATTCGCGTAAAGTCTCAGGCATCTGCAATTTCGCTAAAAATTCTTCCAGAAACTGGTCTATAGAAACAGCTATCTGTTTAAATCTTGCGTTAAATTCATTTTTTTTTGAAAAATTCATCATCATCTCATTTGCAAATTTCTTAGCTAATAATTAGCTATATGTATATACTCAATCATATTTTATGAGGTTTGCTCTACTTGTTCAACAGAATTAATAATTTCTTAAATTATCGCCCTTGGCGCTTCAAAAATCTCTGATATAATACCCCGCTTAATCGGCAGCCGAAGAATTTTTGCTTAATATAAGTTACTGTTAATAAACCATTTACGCCCACACACTGCCGATAGGTTACACTACAAAACAATATTATACTATAATTAAACTCCTTACTTAAAAATCGGAATAATTATGTCAGAAAGTGTACGTAGAGTTAAGGCCTTTGATTTCAAAACAGTATTGCTCACCACAGCGATAATTGCTATCACCATGGCTTTTTGTACCCAAATGGGAGCTGCCAACTTTTTTTCAACTGTAATGAAAACCTCATATAAGCTTTTGATGGATACTGTCTTTTACATCATTGCTTTGTGCGTTCTGGCTGGAGCTTTGGGTGGCTTCATGGGAGAATTCGGGATCCTGTCATTATTAAACTGGCTATTGGCACCAGCTGTCAGGTTACTTTGGGGGATGCCCGGGGCAGCTACCATCGGGGCGACAACAACCTATATTTCCGATAACCCAGCAATTTTGACCTTAGCTTCAGACCAGAAATTCATAGGATACTTCAAAGAATATCAAAAGCCTGCACTCACAAATTTTGGAACATCATTTGGCATGGGCCTAATTTTGACCGCTTACATGATGACACTGAAAGGTGGTCCTAATGGCGACAAAGGCTATTTTGTCGAAGCTATAATCGGTAATTTCGGCGCCATCATCGGCTCTATCGTTTCAACCAGAATGATGCTGCACTTCACAAAAAAATACTTAGGCAACCAACAAGAAACCGCTACCGATAAAAATCTGTTTGAATACCGCGAAATTCGTGAAGGTACCCTGTTCCAGCGAGCCTTTGATTCAGTTTTGGAAGGCGGCAAAGGTGGCCTAAACATGGGAATGCAAATTATTCCCGGCGTTTTGGTTGTCTGCACTTTTGTATTAATGATTACCAATGACACCACTGGTGGCGGTAATGGCAGTGAATATACTGGCGCAGCTATGCAAGGCATCCCTATTTTACCCTGGATTGGTCAGCATATCTTTATGCCATTGAAATGGATGTTTGGCTTCCAAAGCCCTGAAGCTATCGCTTTTCCGATTACCTCGCTCGGTGCAGCTGGTGCGGCCTTGAGTATGGTCCCCGATCTACTCAAACAAGGATATATCGGAGGCAATGAAATAGCTGTCTTTACAGCAATGGGGATGTGCTGGTCTGGCTATCTCTCAACTCATGTTGCGATGATGGATGCCATGGGTTATCGCAAACTGACCATGAAAGCGATTTCCTGCCATACAATCGCCGGCATCGTCGCTGGCATGGTAGCGCACTACAGCTATCTGCTCTACATAAACTTTGCATGAAAAAAAGCGGAACGATATATTTATCGTCTCCGCTTTTTCATTTTAAAATCAAATTACTTATTACTTACCAAGCTCAGCGGCTTCTGCTTCAGTATAATACCAGGTATCATTCATAGCATCTACACCAAGTGCAACCACACCAGGGACAACGCCAGGAATCAGCCACAAGCAGTCAAGCACAATTGTTTCAGTATCTTTTTGGTTAGATAGCGGTGCAGTCCTGCGTTCTGGATGCATAATATAGCCACAACCACTAAAAACAAATACAAATGCAATCAAAACCAGCCATACCATCATTTTTTTGTGCTTACTCATAAAACAAACCTTTCATAAAAAAACACAGCCATCCCATATGAGGTGGGGCTAAAACTAAATATTTCAAAATAGCGGGATATGAGTTACACTGTAGT
>JAEIOG010000076.1 GCA_016342495.1 Phycisphaerae bacterium | reverse complement strand
ATATGGATATAGTAAATCTTTTAAAGAAATATGCAAAGACAGCCAAAATACCTACGTCTATATTTAATGATTGCCCATATTGCGGTAATAAACAAATGATACTTACATCTGACAATAAATGCCCAAATTGTTTGACTCCGTTTGGTTCAGAAAAAAGTAATGCCAAAAAAAAACGTAAGAATAAACCTAACATTGTAAAAGACAGCTTCAATGGCCAATATTTTGAGACTGATCCCGTTCCATCTAATTTTGGCCTTTGCTCTGACGATCTTTGCCCTTGCCCAGAGGTTTCCATCCCACGTGGCACAGGATACCTTTATATCGATAAAGAAACTGTTGATTTTCGCCGACAATACCCAAAAATTAAAGATGCAGAAATAGCAATAAAAATTGAATTGATGAAAAACCAGTTAGCAATGAAATTTGATCGTGTTATTTTTCAGGTACCTACCGCAAAACTTGTCTGCGAACAAGGTGCAAAACTACGTAATCTTGACCTACAAGTAGCTGGAGAAGATGCAAGGCATTGGTGGAAAACAGGCCTTGCACCACTTCGTGCAACGCCATTAGCCTCAAAAAAACATCATCATAGTAAGAATTAAATGTGTAGGCGAAAGTGAAACTATAAATGAACTGGAAATATATGGTAGAGGTGGTGTATCATGTATCAGTTCAGAAAATGTTAGTAGCGATGGCTCTGGAATAACCAAGAAGTTGAACCGTATTGGGAGAATATGTACATGGCAACGGAATGTCGAACCATTTTTAAGCCTTGAGGAATTTCATGTTTAGTGATTGTTAAAATGAACCTGTGACCTAAACGTATACTGTATACGCTAAGAGTTGTAAACCCTTATAAAAACGTATACTTTTTATAATATTTGCAAAACATGAAAAGTTGTGGTAAGCTTTATTTGACAAGGGTTTATGGCAAAAAAATGAAGCTCAAAATCTGTTTCGTAAAGCTGGGGTCGCGGGTTCGACTCCCGCCGTTGGCTTTAGAATTGCTATTTTTGGTGTAAATTCATAAAACTAAGAGTTAAAAGCCCCTGACCATTAAAATCGGGGGCTTTTTTTCTTATGATTAAGGGTAAACTTTTCCCATCATTCTTGGATAAGCGATAGTTTCGCGAATATGTTTAATACCTGTTACCCAGGCGACGGTGCGTTCTACACCCAGGCCAAAACCGCCATGGGGGACCGAGCCATACTTACGAAGGTCAAGATACCATTTATAATTTTCGGGATCAAATCCTTTATTTTCAATGCGTTGGATAAGAGCATTGTAATCTTCTTCGCGCATTGAACCGCCAATAATTTCGCCATAGCCTTCCGGAGCCAAACAGTCGATATTCAAAACGACATCTGGATTTTCAGGATCGGGTTTCATATAAAAAGCTTTGACTTCGCGCGGGTAGCGATGAACAAAAACTGGCTGGTCATGAAGTTCAGAGATAATTGATTCATCTGAGCCACCAAGGTCTTTACCCCATTTGAAGTTTTTTGCAAGCTCCATATGATGAGGGATATTTTCGACTTCTTTTTGAAGTTCGGCGATTTCTTCATTGGCAGTCTGGATCTGCTGGGCAGCTTTATCTTTTTGCCATTGTTTTTTGGCGTTGGTGGCATCGGTATTATATTGTTCAATATTGTCTTTTAATTCTTCGATACGGGTATTTTTTTGAGCCAACTTATTTTCAAGATGGTTTTTGGCTTTTTCACTATGGAGCAGTTCAACGGCTTCAGAATAGCTAAGATGCACAAAAGGTTTCAGAGCAGCTTCCAACTTAGAAATATCACGTTCGAGGATTTCCAGTTCGTCACGACGGTCTTTCAGGCAGTTAGAAATAATGGTATGGATAAGCCCCTGGCCCAGATCCATAATACCTTCCAGATCAATAAAAGCTACCTCAGGTTCGACCATCCAAAATTCAGTGAGATGGCGACGGGTTTTGGATTTTTCGGCACGGAAAGTCGGGCCAAAACAATAAGCTTTGCCATGACTTAAGGCAGCAGCTTCAAGATAAAGCTGGCCCGTCTGGGAAAGAGCAACATTTTCGCCAAAATAATCGACGTTAAAGAGGGTTTGTTCTTCTTCGCCAACCGATGGAGAAAAAATCGGAGTATCGACAAGAATGAACTCATTGTCATTGAAATAGCTGCGAATGCTATTAATAATGGTATGTCTGATACGAGCGATAGCCCATTGTTTTTTAGAGCGGAGATGAAGATGGCGGTTTTTCATAAGAAATTCTACGCCATGCTGCTTGGGTGTGATGGGGTAATCATTGGTTTCATGGACAATTTCGACATCATCAATAGCTAATTCAAATCCCCCCATACTACGATCATCAGCCCGGACAGTGCCGGTGGCAATAATTGAAGATTCCTGCCCCAGATGTTTAACCTGACCAAAAATATCTTCATTGCCTTCTTTTTTCTCCAAAATGGCCTGGCACATCGCCGAGCCATCACGCAAGACTAAAAACTGGACTTTGCCGCCTGCCCGGGAATTATAAAGCCAGCCTTTGATTTTGATCTGCTGATCGACATGTTGGCTAAAATCACTTATTTTAACGGTTTTAATATCCATATTGACCTCTTGAATTCGTATAAGTTTCTATCTTCAGATACGGTTTTAATAAATTAACGCATCAAATTGCGAAGTTCTGTGATAGTAACGGATAGCCAGCAAAATATCAAGAATAAATGAAATAATGCCAAGAGTTATAGCTAAGAGTGTCGTATATTTATTTGTGGAGAACTGGAGGCTTTACGCTTTGATGTTTATTTGTTAAAATATCGCAATGTTTGCACTTGAAGACACAATTACGGCTATCAGTTCACCGCCTGGGGAAGCGGTGCGGGGGGTATTGCGGCTATCGGGACCAACGGCTTTGGAGTTGGCCAAGTCACTATTCTATAGCGAGGAATTAGACTCGGTTGCATTTTTAGATTTGCCAGGGCGGTCTCGAATTGCGGGGCGGTGTTGGCTGGGAGATAATATCAGCATAGCCGCCGAAGCATATGTATTTCGGGCCCCGTCTAGTTATACGACTCAAGATATGGTTGAAATTCATACTTCGGGAAATCAGACTTTACTGCAAATGCTTTTGAATCAATTGCTCAGCAATGGTGCAAGGCTTGCCGGACCGGGTGAATTTACTGCGAGGGCCTTTTTCAATGGTCGAATCGACCTGACCGAAGCTCAGGCGGTAGCATCAATGATTCACGCTCAAAGTGATGCCCAACTTCGGGCATCGGAAAGACTGCTGGAAGGTCAACTATATAAATTGGTTGCATCACTTTCAGAATCGGTGGCACACATACTGGCATTGACCGAAGCAAGTATTGATTTCAGTCAGGAAGAAATAGAATTTGCCAATAATGAACAATTCAGGGGAATGATAAAAGATGTGCAGGACAGATTAAAAGCCATAGTGGATGACAGTATTACCTGGCAGGAAATTCAGAAGCTACCACAGGTGGTTGTTGCAGGCCCAGCAAATGCAGGCAAATCCAGCCTGGTAAACAAGTTGTTGGGGATGGATCGGGCAATTGTCAGCAATATTGCAGGAACAACACGTGACCTGTTGACTGCACCGATGAAATTGAGTGATGGTGAGTGTATGCTGATCGATACGGCCGGGCTGGGCGAGGTGGTTGACCCGCTGGCAGGTCAGACTCAGGAATTATCACGTAAAGCATTGCAGAATTGTGACTTACTGGTTTGGATGATGGACCCGACACGCGGCGATGACACAGCCAACTATCCTCCTGAAGATATAAAACTGCCATCGCATGTTATTGTGCTGGTGGGCAAAGCCGACTTGTTTGAAACAAATAAAATAAAACAACAGTTTTGGGACAAATATTTCAAATTAGATTGTGGTTTGCCAGATAATTTTTTGGCAATAAGCCCAGTTGCCGATTTCAATATTGATGCAGTCCGGAAATTGATAGAAATGAATTTAACTGAACGTCATTCGGTTAACATTACCGCTATGACAGTAACATTAACAGTTCGCCAGCGGCAGGCGTTAATTGACGCAAATAATAGTCTGGCAAGTGCATATGATTCAGTAGATATGCATGAAATAGCAGCTTTGGAACTTCGAGATGCCCTGGATTATTTAGGAACCATTAGTGGCAAGGTAACACCCGATGAAATTCTGGGGCAAATCTTTGGACAATTCTGTATTGGCAAGTGATATTTCTTTGATATTCATCGACAAATGTAACACGACACAGCTAATGTATTGCACTATCTTGCTATTGCTTATTTTCAGTTGGAAATTTGTTTTTGAGACACATATTTACAGTATAATAAAAAACTTGATAAAACAGAATGGGAAGTATTGTTGGCAGGTCGCAAAATTTGGTTTTAAGGAGTCGCTATGAGCGTTCATTGCAAAAGTCTGCGTGAAGAATTAACTGTTGGTAATAATTTTATAATTAGTGCTGAGCTTTCAGCCGGGCCAAATTTCACACTTGGCTCTGTAGAAAAATTTCTAAGGGCTTATAGCCAGGAACCAGAGTTTGGCCATAGCGATGGTTTTCATTTTGTCGCAGTAACAGCTACAGAAAACCCCGGTGGCGTAGCAAATGTTGAGCCAGCAGATATGTATAAACTTATATGCGACAATAATCTATTAGCAGGTTTAACTTTTATACCGCATATCAGTTGCAAAGATAAAAACACCGCGGCACTAACCAGCACACTGGAAGCCTTTCGCCGCAGTAATATCGATACCATCGTAGCCTTAACAGGCGACAAACCCATGAGTGCCAAAGGTGTTTTTGAGGTTGAGTCGATTGGCCTGCTTGAAATGATAAAAAAGATGAATAATCTTTCATACGCAAGTAAAGGTATCGACAAAGGTCCGGTACATCAGTTTTATTGTGGGGCGGCTGTTTCGCCATTTAAATATACTGAGGCATCGCAAATGCAGCAATATTATAAAATGGAGAAGAAAATTCGCTGCGGAGCAGAATTCCTGATTACTCAGGTTGGCTGGGACTGGAAAAAATCAGCGGAACTTTTCCGCTATATGAAAGAGAACAATCTGAGCACTCCAGTTTTAGGCAATGTATATTTACTTAGCACTACCAACCAAGGGCCAAGACTGATGAATGAAATCAAACTGGCTGGTTGTTTCGTCAGCGATGAATTGCTCGAACAGCTTTCCCGGGAAAATTTTGATCAACATGTCGAACGCGCCGCCCAGCAAATTGCGATGTATAGGGATTTAGGGGCCCGTGGTGTCCATATTGGTGGTGTACATGACTTTGAACTATTCAAAAAGATTATCAATCGGGCAGCGGAAATCAGTAGAGACTGGCAACAATATAAAGACAATCTTTGTTGGCCAGCTAAAGATGTTTTTTATCTTTATGAGAATAATGGCCGGTCAAATGAAAAGATCAAAAAGAAATTTAAGCATCGAATGTTTAATGCCATGCATCGGACAGTTATGGATCCGGATCATGCTGGGTTCCATCTTTTCCGTAAAACCATGAAATTATTAGGAACAGAAAAGTCAAGCGGGGCGACATATAAAATGTTTAATGCCTCTGAAAAGACTTCAAAATATCTGATGTTTGACTGTCAGGAGTGTGGCGACTGTTATCTGCCGGAAAATTTCGGTTTATGTACAATCGGCGGTTGTGAAAAAGGACTAAATAATGTACCCTGTGGCGATTCAACCGTTGATGGCTATTGCGGTAATAATCTTGACCGTATTTGTATTGGTGAACGTATATATAATTCTGCTGCAGCTGAAAAAGGAGGGCTGGAAAAATTACGCAAAACTATAAACAAACCGCGTATTGTAAAATTGAAAAACACCTCATCAATATTAAATTATCTTTTTGAAAGAGATCATACCATGAAGAATCCTATCATTTATATCGGCGAATCTATTCATGCATCAATACCCAGAGTTAGCAAGGTCATGAAACAGTTGCTGGAGATGGGTCCGGAAGCTTATACTGCCCACAGCGAAGCCCAGGAATTCATGAAAGCTCTTATTGAATCACAAGTTAATGACGGTGCCGATTATGTCGCAGTCAATGTAGATGCTTTTATTGAGATTAGCCACGAAGTAGCTATGGAGGCTATGCTGGAATATGTCAAAATGATTCGCAAATGGGGCAATGGTGTGCCGATTTGTCTGGACAGTAGTGATGATAAAATATTAAAAGCAGGGTTGGCCGAATGGTACAATACTGCTGAAAAAGTTGCCAAGCCACTGGTAAATTCAATCAAAGTTTATTCCGCTGATGAGATGATGCCTTTAAAAAATAAATATGATTTTGCATTTATTGGGTTGTTAGTCAGCATGGATAAGCCCAAAGGGCTAGGTGGCTCACATTCAGTTGATGAACTTTTCGCACTAGCTAAAGAACTGTTCGACAAGGCTGTTGATACATATGGATTCAAACCTGAAGAAATATTCTTTGATTCAACGGTATTTCCGCTGTCGATTGATATGCCAATGTCGCCGGGAATACCGGGATATACTTATAGAGCTTTTGAGACTATTAAAAAGATTAAGGCTGACCCACGGATGAAAAACACCCACTTTTCAATGGGCATAAGCAATTGTATGCGTGACTTGCCAGCCCGGGGGATTGGGATATGTCGAGCCTATGTCGCCAAAGCCATGGAATATGGTCTGGATGCCGGCATTGTCAATACCGCCCATCAATATGGCAAAACTCCACCAGATAAAGAATTGCTGGAACTGGTCGATGCCTATGCAAAGATGGATGGCTCAGCCGAAAAAATGACTCATGCTATGACACTCATGGGGCAATTCTGTAAACTTAACAGGAAGAAAAAGTAAAATCAATTGGCCCCCAGTATTATTCAAACACTGGGGGCCAATTTCCTGTTTTAGTATTAAAGCGTCCAGCCATCACGATAGGTTTTGTGTAGAAATTTGTTTGCTTCTGGGACATTGCTGAATTGTTTTTTATCGGCATCCCAAAGCAATTTATGTTTGTCGAGTTTTTCTCGCATATCCAGACGCAAAGCAACATTTCCCATCAACACAACCTCAGTGAGAGGGCCGGCCCAATCGAAATTGGAACCAGCTTTTGGCCCGCCTTTGCAGGCATTGATCCATTCCTGATAATGACCAGGTGATGCTTCGATAGTTTTCTCTGGTTTTACATATTGTTCTGCCAGTGTTCTTGGCAATAACATGTGATTGAAAATCTTGCCTTTGTCGCCCACATAGATGGTACCATTATCCCCTAAAGGATAGCCATCGGGAAGCTCGGCGGGGCGCTGCGGTCTTAAGCCACCATCATACCATTTAACTGTAACTTCCGGCATATCGCCACGGGCAGGAAATTCATAGGTTACCATAGAACCAGAAGGATAGGTTTCAGTATTAACTAAAGTCGAATTTGCCTGAACACTGATTGGATAACCAAGCTTAAGAGCTCGAAAGACCGGGTCAAGTGAATGGCAACCAATATCACCTAATGCACCGGTGCCAAAGTCCCACCAGCCACGCCACGAAAATGGGTGATAAGCAGGATTGTAGGGCCGCATCGGAGCAGGACCAATAAAAAGATCCCAATCCAGACCCGATTTAATAACGGGAGTATCTGTGGGACGGGCAATACCTTGAGGCCAATAGACACCAAGCAGGCCACGATTTGGTCGATCAGTCCAGACATGAACTTCACGCACCGGTCCGATAGCATCATCCCAAATCATTTCACGCAAGCGTCTTGGCAAGCCATCGGCCTGGCCCTGGTTGCCCATCTGGGTCGCGACATCATATTTCCGAGCAGCGGCGGCTAAGGTCTGGGCTTCATGGATGGTATGAGTCAGGGGCTTTTGGGTATAAGTATGTTTGCCCCGCCGGATTGATTCCATTGATATTACAGCATGGGTATGATCAGGTGTGGCGATCATAACGGCATCGATATCCTTTTGCTTATCAAACATTATGCGATAATCCTGATAGCGTTTGGCATCGGGGTATTTTCTTGAAATTCCTGAAGAATTTAGAATTTTAGAATCAATATCGCAAAAAGCGACGATATTTTCAGATGAGACACTTGTTGTATCCGAAGCGCCTTTACCACCAATACCTACCACGGCAATATTGAGTTTATCGCTGGGGGAAAGATAGCCCGGGCCGCCTAAGACATGGCGGGGGACAATGGTGAAAGCCGCAAGAGTAGCAGTTTTGGCGATAAATGAACGACGCGTGATATTGTCTGTTTTATTATTATCTGACATGTTTTCACCTCTAAATAAAATGTTACAGCAGTTTTTATTGAATCGGGGTCACAATAATATCCTTATATCGTATAAGCAGTTCGTCTCGGTTGTGCAGTTGCAGGGCAATATGGCCTTTTATACCGACATTGCAAGTTTTATGTTTTTGGTCATCCAGCAAACCGGTGCCATCGAAGTCGCAAACCTTATTGTTATTAACCCATGTTTGGATTTTCATTCCATCACATACCAGTTTCAGCGTGTTCCATGCATGCAGGTCATTATCGGCATAAACTAATTTTGTAACATGGGCACCCTTTGGTGCCTTAGAGACAACCATTGCCGAGTTCTTCAGCGATGGACATATCCAGCGATTAACGCCATGGGTCTCATCATAAATCAAACCAGTCCGCAATGGAGTCGCTGGGTGAATATCAACCTGAGGGCCATTGAGCCAACCACCCTTTGGAGCCGAAACCGACTGGTCGTAACGACTTCTGAATTGTACACCGCTATTGCCTTTGGAAGAATGAAATACCTGGAATTTTAATTGTAATTGAAAATTATCAAATTCTTTTTCGCTTTGCAGCCAGACATAATCATGATCGGGCTTACCCAGTGAGTTGCATTCAATCACACTATCATTTACTTTCCAGAATTCCTTATCACGGTCCTTGGTCAGGCATTTAACCTGCCAACCGCTTAGATCTTTTCCGTTAAATAAGGTTTCACTTTTTTTTTTCAGCCGTTAAAGGAGTCAACACAATATTTCTATATTTAACTGCGGTATGATCGCCTTGAAGATAGATCGGTCCGGGCCGGAATTCATCAGACCAAAGGGCCCCGCCGGTGCAACCCAGCAGTGGCTGGTTATCAATAATTGTTATGCCATTGAGTATTACGGTAATATGTCTTTCCAGAAGTGTGATATCAAGTGTTTGCCATTGGCCAGCGGGTTTTTCAGCTGAGACACTGGGGGTAATTCTGCTATAGACAGCACCTAAGAAATGCGAATCGCGACCTTTACCATAAGTTTCGGCTACCTGCACTTCATAAATACCACGGAGATATACACCGCTATTGCCGCCCTTGTCGACGTTTAGCTCCAATTTAAGATTAAAATCCTCAAATTCATCAACGGTACACAGATTACCGTAATAAATATGTTTTCCCTTGGGCTGAACAGGGTTATTGATCAACAGGCCGTTTTCGGCAGACCAGCCATTTTCCCGGCCAAGCAGTTTCCAGCCATCGAGATTTTTGCCATTAAAGAGTTTGACAGGTTTGCCGCGTTTGGCCTTGGAAATATCTGGTTTAGGTGGCAAAGGGGCGATACGCTTGCCGGTAAATTTTTCCCGTCGGGTGCCTTTGCCATTTTGCTGAGGAACAATTTGGGTCAGTTCCATTTTATCTTGTGAAATTGTAGCGGTTATAGTTTCAGTATAAGTCTGGGTGCGGATTACTTTGCCATCGGCATCTTTACGCTCGACTCTCCGAAGACGGGTCAATACCAGATTGTCGCCATCGACACAAACACTATCAAGGGGCACAACACTGCCGCCACCCCATAAAATTGAACCATCGAGATAGCCATCATTATCTTCGATGCCGAGCCAACCTGCCCCGCCACCGGGAATGGTCAGTGCCCAACGTCCGACGAATTTTTCATGGTTTTGCGCCAAAGCCATGGATGCTGAAAACAGCAATACGATAACAGTAAAAATTTTGATTCTGGTGTTCATGATCATTTCCTTTTTGAATAATAGAGATATAAGTGTGAAAGCAGGCAAGAAATATTTTGTTCATACTATCGCACTTTTCAGCCTTTGTATCTTTGTTTTTATAAACTTACTAACATTAACAGCCAAAGCATGTTTGCATCCATTTTTCGGCCATCAATTGTGAACCTGCCAGCGATGGATGAACTCCGTCATAAAGCCAGTATTTAGCTTCAGCGAGTTTACATGCATCATCGAACATCTGCTGGAATGGGACAAAGGTGGCATTGTATTTTTTTGCTAATTTTCTGGCAGCTGCACGATAGCCATCAAAAGCCGGATACCAATCATCATTAACGGCACCGGTTTTCAGTATAAAAGGTTCGCAGATAATTAATTTTGTATCAGGTAGAGCCTTGACGGTTTCTGCAAGAAGCTGGTCATAACCCTTGTCATAAGAATCAGCAGTACCAAAGTAACCCCGGTCGGCCTTAGCCCGATGCCAGAAATCATTTACGCCAATTAATATACTCAAGATATCAGGTTTCATATCAACACAATCGGCCTGCCAACGATCTTGTAGATGCTTGACGCCATGGCCGCTGATACCACGATTATAAATCTGCAAATCGGCCTGGGGATATTTAACCAGCAGATTACCGGTAGCCTGAAGCGGATACCAGATACCCAGACCTGAAATGTCATTTGGGTTGCCTTGAGAATTGCGATTACGTCGACCATCGGTTATGGAATCACCTTGGAATAGAATTTTGGTTTGTTTTTTCAATTTCATGGTTTTGCTGTTTTGTGAAATGGATGAACATCCTTGCGCCAATATAGCGGCTGAGCCGATAGCGGCGACTTTGAAAAAATCTCTGCGATTTGCCATAATTTGCCCTTTCCATTAAGGATAAAATCGTAAAATATGAATATAAACTATTTTATTTTAAAATGCAAACCATCATAAATAGGAAAATAAATGATTTACAGATATTATCTCTCAAAAACCACGCCTCTGACATTGTATTTTAACAAATCCAGATAAACCTGTATTGCAAAATATACCAGTGGTAATTTTGGTACAGCTATTTTTTTATCAGTTTATACCATTTTTTAGCGACACCTTGCAGATCGGGAACCTGACCGGAGCCATCGGGACTGAAATATGCTAATTCCAGCATTTGCATATCTTCATTAAACTGGACAGTCTGGTTTTCAGGAACCTTAATGTCGGTATCGGCTTCGATATGTTTGAGGAAACTGAGAACTGTAAAGGGTGTCAAATCAGCGGGCAAGTCATGTGCCTGGGCAACATGAATTTCTTTACCGGTTTGCGATTTAATGAGAACAATCAAACCAATCACTAACACTGCGACAATAATGATTGAATATAATAAGATATTGCTATCTTTACCAATGCTGACAACTGCCGCTTTGGCTTCGACGACATCGGCATCATCATATAATTTATTGACAATAGCAATATCACCAAAACCTTTTTTAGCGATTGGGAAAGTGAACTTGTCATTTCCCGAAACAGGTTTAAGTTCTACTGACCAGCTACGCTGAGTAACTGCAGCTACTTTATCGGATTCAACATCAAGTTTATCAACAACTAATCCTTCATCGGTAATGCCATCGACGATTTCATAACCAGCAAAACCAGCATCTACCATATCTGCCAAATCTGGAATAAGGCCACGGGCCGATGCTTCTATATCAACTTTGACAATGCCTTCATCTTTTAATTTACGGGTATCTAATATAGTTGTAACCGCCAGATCATCTGGTTTGGCGATATGGGTACCACCTTGGGCATCGATACCCAGGATAGCCGAACGGACCGGTAAAACAACATTACCCTGATTGTCGACAAAATCCATATCCATCTGAATTGGCGGTATCTGGTCCACCGAAGCGTCCTTGGCCTTAATCACAACATAGGCCAAAGGTGTCACCCGCCAGAATGGTCTGCCATATTCACGAGATTTAACTTCCGGTGCGGCAAAGGTCAATGAATAAATTTCAAATTTTTCTTTCAGAGCATCATTAATGTACTTCTTGAAATTATCGCGATAGTCAACCTTGGGGCTGTTATAAGAATAATATCCTTTGGTGGTGTTTTGCAGATAACGTGCGAAACCATTATTTTCTCTTTCGACATTTTGGGTGTGGCATAGTTCAATAAATACACCAAAGGCACTGGTACTGCCTACATCGGTGCTACTGGCAGGATTATCAACCCGGACCCGAAGCTGAATTTCATCTAGCAATTCATTATAATATGTGATTTGTTGGCGTGCCTTTTCACCAGAGGAACTATCACCTAATATTATCAAAGAAGCTTCCAGCAAACGCATCTTGACATTTTCCGGTGCCTGGGGCATTAACTTATTAATTGAATCAGCAAAAGCGGCGAAATGTTCTTGTGGCAATTCACCCGGCAAAGACAAAATCGCATTGCGTATATCATTGAGATAATCCGAGCTTAAATCGGTGCTACGTTTAACATGAGCCAAATCGCTGGCACCTAAAACCATGTAAAACCAGTTAAGGTAAACATCAACTTTGCGGGAATTTTTTTGTAGTTGCGGAGCTTCCAGACTATAAGCCATTGCCGCCTGCTCGAGCGAATCAAGTGCTTCTTTACGTTTAGCGGTATATTGTGCCAGCGTGTAAGCATGTTCAGGAATATCTTTGTCCCTGAGGGTATAGAAAAACTCCGCACAATCATACATCACCATCCCGCGGAAGCGATGAAACTGCCATGAAGGAACATCTAAGTCTTCATTAATAAGCTTTTCCAGAACACCATAGCCACGAGCAACTTCCTTAATCGTTTCGATTTCAGTACGATTGGTTTTGCCTTCCTGTTGAATTTCAATATCGCCCCATGAATTCATCAGGCCCTGACGCATAACATTAATAAGCTCAATCCTGACATCAACCGGCAGATTATTAATCGAGCCAAATACATTTTCAATATCTTCCTTATAATAAACTTCGGCAGCGCTATGGCAATCTGCAAAAACTTTCACCAGTGTCGCAGGGTTTAACTGGCCGGGCATAGTGTCGTCAATTTTTTTACGCAGTAGAGCCAGGTCAGCCAGATTTCTTTTCTGTCGGGCACGGGTCAAAGGCAAGCCATGGGTGCCGGTATATTGCGGGCCGCCGCCATAGCGATACATATATGGATTTTGGATATTCATTTCCAAAGGTGAGTTATTGACATGCGAAGACCATTCATTTAGATATTCATTCAGTATTATCGCGGTTGCATGAGGATGCTTTTTGGAAATTTCTACGACATTATCCCACCCTTGCTCGGTCTTACCGGTTTTCATATTCAAGCGGGCCTGAGTTAACTGGACTTTCTGCATAATGTCATTATCTAATAAACCTACCCAGCTCTTATCCGGAGCGGCAGCTAATAAAATATCGGCATCAACAACAGGTTTTTTCTTTTGCTGTGGCGGTTGCTGATATGCATAAGGGTCATTATTTCTGGGTTTTTGTTTAATTAACTGTTCGAGAGTTATGTCAGCTTCAGCCAACCAGCACCAGGCTAAAACATCAAGAGTGTCAGACCATTGATCTAAGCCACCACTGCTAACTAAGGCTTTTACACAATTATTCAAAAACATAACATTACGCACCCGATATTTAATATCCATCGAAGTGGTATTATCTAAAATATTCTTGCCAACTGCTTTGAATATTTCAATCGAAAGTTCACGGTTTTGCGGGTCAGCAAATCTCTCTTTGAGCCAGGCGTTGGCCATATCATCTTCTATTGCCGGAATGAACTGCAAAATCAATGGCATAAGAGCCAGCTTTGTCTGTGGGTCGGCAGTTTCTAACATTAAAGACTGGACAAGCTGCCAGGCATTATTTAATGAATCGGCATTACGATCAGTAGATGCTTTTGTTACCAGGTAGGTAACATGCAAGCCAAGGGTTGCTATATCATTTTTTTCTTTGCAATATTCAATACTGGGTAGGAACCATTCGATCTGGCTAACCTTCCCCATTGCCATCAACAGTTTTGCTGCATCAATTCGATTTACAATATTAGCTTCACTTTCCGGGCCACCCAGATTAATTGTTCCCTGATGGAGTTTTTCCATCAAAGCTGATTCGTATTGACCTGTTTTAAGGATCGCACTCAACAATTCAGCTAATGATTTTATCTGGTCATCATTAAAACGCTCTGGTGCAACATCTGCAATAGCAAAAAAGTCATCGAATCCGATTAAAGGTTTAACTTTTTCTTCTGCATTAAATGAGCTGCTAAGATCAGTTATCAGTTTGGTGTATAATTCGCTGTTTTTATTTTTAATAAAATATTCTTTGACTGTAAGCCAATCGCCAAGCGACACAGCCGCATATAAATCCCCTTCTTCATCAGATGGATCCGGATCAGATGCTTTGTATTGCAATGCCTGAAAAACAGCATCGACGGTTCGGGCGAATTTACGATCATCACCTTGACCTGCTTCAGGTGTAGCATCTTTGAAATTTATTGCCTGCTTAATAAAATCAATAAAAGCTTGAACACTGGCACGAGCTTCATCAGCAACTTTAGTTACGACCTGACCTTTAGAATCAATAATAAACATCGTCGGATAACCAGTTGCACCATATTGTTGCATTAATGCCTGATGTGGATTATTATTCAATTGGGCTTTGAGAGTATCAAGCTTAATTGAAATAATGTTGGCCGCGGCAAATTTTTGATATTTTTCTTTTGAGAGTATTTCTTTTTCAAGCTGTTGACAATAGACACACCAATCCGAACCGGTAAATAACAGCAAAGCATATTTATTACTCTGCCGGGCTTGCTCTAAACCTTTAGAAAAATCGGTGAACCACTGAAACTTTTCTTCAGCCTCAACAGCCGGAGTAGTTACTGCCTTCATTGGCGAGCTGGCGGCTTGACTATTTATTGCCTGCATCATTATCCGAACCGGTGGCTGAGAATTCGCATTCGATTGCCCCATGCATACCGCAGCCATCGCCAAAACCATCATAACAGCTAAACAACTTTTCAATTTAATAGAAGCTAACATATCAATTCCTTTTATATTCAAATTCGATGGGTAAAACCCACACTGAAACTTTTTACTTTCAATTAATCAAGAGCCAATCCCTTGTGGCCTTTCCAATGAATTTGCGCCGTCACGAGCATCGCCTTCTTCTGATTCGCCAATACCGGGCTCTCCTTCACCTTCGCCCTTCTTAGCTTTCATTTTATCACTTAGCCCCTTACCCTGGCCATTTTGTGCTTCAGGCGGCAGAGGTATGCCTTTGATGACCGAAGCATCCATTCTTTCCATACGAATAGTAGCTTCGAGATTCTTCTGATGTTCATCAGCCAACTGATCTGTTTGCAAATTCTGCTCGGCTAATAATCTAAAATTCTGCCGGGCTTTTTCTGCCTGTTCCATCCACAAATCAGTATCAGCCCCTTCCAGTCTCATCACCCAGGCGGCACCAAATTGAGCCCGGGCCAGGGTATCACGAACTTCATCCTGAAATTTTTCTTCCATTTTTTTATCAGCTACATCAATCAGCTGCTGCTCCAATTGGCCAATCGCCTCAAATAGCTCGCCCTGATATACCATCGCATGGCTACGGGCCAGATTCAAACGCTCGCTTGCCCGGTCATCTTTATCTTCTAAAACCGCCAGAGCTTTATCATAATTAACAATGACTTTCTGCCAGTCTTCCGGTTTGCCGCTTTGCTGGGCGATATCGCTGAGGTCATTAGCTATCTCAACCCAGTGCATCGCCCTATCTATAGCTTTATATTTTTGCCCAGGCCCATAATGGAAATAAATTAAACCCACCGGCACCAAAAGCCAGACTAAAAATAATATTTTACGCATTATCACCTTCTCCTTTGCGAATATGCCTGTGCCAGTCACTTCCAAGAATTTGCAAAACTAAAGGCATAACGGCCAAAACTGTCGCAGCTGTTACCAACAAGACCAATGCCAATTGTCTTTTATCCATTTTTACCTTATCGTCGAGAGCAACATCATCGGCTAAACCTTCAATCGCATCGGTTGGCACCTGTTTAATATTAGCATCACAATATTTACCATTGACCCTGCGAGCCAACTGTTTCAATGCCGAGCTGTCTTGTCGGGACTGATGGCCATCAATAAAGATTCCTCTTTTAGGATTACCTACGCCAATAACTAAAACTTCATTAACCGAATCTGGCATTTTTTCCATTCCAGAATCCGGCAGGGTATCGCCATCACTAACGATTAAAACGGTGGTACTTTTATCAGGCCAGTCTTCGGTAAGTTCAGCAACTTTATTAACGCCATCAATTAATTTAGTCTTGCCATAATTAAATGCTATATCCATCGGCAGGTCATCAAGAACATTTCTTACCACTTCCAGATCATCGGTGTCGATAAAGACCGGCACCGCCCCATTATAAACAGCGACAACTGAAACCAAAGCCTGATCCATAGCTATACGACTAAAAATTGAAAACAAAACTTCCGATGCCCGAGCCGAACGAGTCATAGCACCTTTGGCCCCGGCATCTTCCAGCTTCATACTGGGGGAGACATCAAGAGCGATAACAATATGCCTTTTCTTTTCACGCGGAATATCTTCAGCTTTTAATACCTTTGGATCAATGCTATACAATGTCATAAGCGACCATGCCAGCGCAGTCATCGCACCAATCCGCACCAAAGGCATAAACCTCGCCCAAACGAAAGGTCTACCCGTTGGTCCAAAAGCCAGGCTGGCCAAACGCCGACAGCGTCTGCTATGCAGCCATTCAGCCAACAAAGCCAAAATCAAAATTCCAATTGTAATATAATTTATCATAAAAAATCTTTTTTAACTTTTCATTTTCTTACCATGGCGTATATCGCAGCCCCATCATAGCCAGCATCTGCAAACCCAAAACAATAAAACCAGCAATAGCGACAGGCTTAAAATTATCTATCATTGCTGGGCTGCCTTGTTTGAACTTGCTGGCTTGCATCTTATCAATATGTCGGAAAACTTCATTTAATGCCTGCGGTTCATTAACCGGAAAAGCCTCGCCTCCAGTTATAGAAGCAACTGTAAGCATCTGCGAATGAATTCTATTTTCCACAGAAATAACATAAACTACGATACCATCCTCTTTAAGTTTCTGCGCTATCTGGCGGTCACGACCATTACCCAAATCCGAACTAAAACCATCGGTCAACAAGATAATCATCCGATCACCTTCTTTGTTCTGAATCAACTTATTGCGACAAGCCTCTAACGCTTTGCCGATTGATGTGCTGCCCAGCCAATTGGGGCGGTTGGGATTAGTAGGGTCTAAAAATTTACCGGACAACTTAATCGCCGAAACATCTTTAGTAACCGGCACCCAGTGCAAAACTTCGCCGCCAAAAAATGTCAAACCAAAGGCATCTCCTGGTCGATATTCGGTAAATTTTTCAATTGCCTCCATCGCATGGTCAAAACGATTGCCCTTGCTGCCAAAACCTGCTGTCATACTGCCAGAGACATCCAGACAGAATAATATATTTGTCAAAATCCGTTCATCTTTGGGCGGGGCAGATTGACGCGGCCCAGCGATAAAGACAATCGCAACGGCTAACATAAAGGATGGCACCATATTAAATATGCCTACCAATATCCTTAAAAACTTACCACGTTTCTGACTGCCAAAATCAAAAGGCATGACTACCGGATGGCCCTTAACGACCCATTCCAGAAACATCAAAATTATTGGCAATGCTAAAAATAATAATACCCATGGACGCACAAAAGTCATAGGTTCTCCAAATATATAAACGGTATCGATGGGCTATGCCCATACTGATAAAACTTAACTCACATCAAATTCAAATCTCACATTACGATAAGGCTCAAGCATTTCATTTATATCAACGGCACCATCGGCAGGCTTTCTATGCAGCCAGCTTTCCAGTGACCGTAATAATACACCTGCCTGTCCATCAGCCTTAATCTGCACCAAAGCCTCATAAACATCATCAACTTCGATGCCCAATTTCAACGACCAGTAATACACCAGAAGCTTTTCAAGTCTGACTTTACCTTCGATGCCAAGGTTTCCTTCAATAGCCCCAGCGACCAAAGGCCGCAATATATCGGCTAAATCCGGTTCAGTTTCAACTTCAATTACAACAGGCTCTTTATGTTTCCGGCCTACATACACCAGGGGCACAAGCATTAAAGCCCAAATCGCCCATATGCAAATCATAAATATTTTATAGCCACCGGGCAATGCTATGTCGCTAAGCTGTTTGGCAATCAAATCCGACTGATCCTCAGGCAATAATGCCAACACCTGAATTTCTATTGATTCTAAATCTGCGGGCCTTTGCCCATCATGATTAATAATATAATCCGCCAAATCACATTCACCAGGTACCATACCTATATATCTAAAATCATAAATGCATTTACCATCTTCTTCTTTTACAGATGCCAGCCGCAACAGCAGCGGGGCCTTTTCCTGACCACCTCTGGCCATCAATTCATCTGTGCCATAAACAACTTCAACTGCGCCCTCAATCCCAACCGTGGGCCACTGCTGCTGAGCAAACAAATCATTCGTCAAAAGCAAAATAACCACAATGGCAAAGGTCCAACTCATGCCTTTTGCCATTTGCCTTTTGCCTGTTAATTTGTAATTTTCACTTTTCACTTTATTATTTAGTCTTCCCCAAATAGTCTCTATTTTTCAAAAAGTGTCGCAGTTTTGGTAAAAATGGTTCATCGGTATTGAGCACCAGATGGTCGATGCCACAATGATTCAATTCCTGCCATACCGCTTCATGGTCAAACCACTTGCTTCTGCCATGAGCAACAAACTCCCGGCCTGTCTCAGCTTCACGAGCCCTGAATATTCCGCCACCGACCTTACCGCGTTCAGCAGGGTCACGCATCTGCAAAACCACACAGTCATGCTGTTGTGCTAATAACTTCAAAGCCTCAATCGCGTCGGGGTCATGGATATCACTTAAAACAAAAACCAGCGAACGGTTTTTCAGCGAAGGGTTCAACTCCCGCACAGCTTTCCCCAGTGAAGTAGATTCATTAAAATTATGATGGCGTAACTGATGCGACCACTGATAAACCACATTCTTAGAAAGTGTAGGCCGCACATGCAATTCATTTTCGCCACAGCCCAAAAGTCCGACCGGGCTCATTCGAGTCAATGCCGCCAATGCAATCCCCGTGGCTAACTGAACAGCATGGGCATACTTACTTGTTTTTTGCGAACTGATACACATCGAACCGGAGGTGTCAATTAGAATATAAACCGGCAGCCGCTTAGGTGCTTCAAATTCTTTGACATGCACTTTACCCGTGCGACCAGTAACACGCCAATCGATAAACTTAACCGGATCGCCCGCCTGATAAACACGACTTTGGACATATTCAATGCCGGCGCCAAGAAATGGTGAACTGTCTGAACCATAACTCAAACAGTCAGCTAATCGCTTGACAGCAATATCAAACTGCCGATCATCCAGATGGTCCTGTTGTGGTAATATATATTTTTTCATTTAACATTCCGCTAAGATGGACTATACCATGCTTATAAAGAAGCTTGTAGCAGCAACACCGCAACTTATGCCTGCTATTTTAATTTCCCACTTTTGACTCTTATTGAATTACCCCAGATCCTTCAATATCTCATTGAGCACACTTCTGGCATCCTGACCCTGAGCTAATGCTTCATAAGTCATGCGAATACGGTGTAGCATCACATCTTCAGCAAGTGCGAACAAATCTTCCGGAATAACATAATCGCGACCCAGAATAAAAGCCCTGGCCCGGCTGGCCTGTACTAATGCCAATATCGCGCGGGGCGAACCGCCAACTTCCAACGACTTATGCTCACGACTCTTTCGAACAATCTCAACACAATGACGGGTAAAGACCTCGCTGACATGGATTTCCTGAACCGCAGACATCGCACCAGTCAAATCGTCAATCGAACAGCAGGATTCACCCGATATCATATCAAATGCAGTTTTGGGTACGGCACCTGCCCCCTCTTTTCGCAGGCCCATGCCTAATTGACGTTTAATAATTTCCTCTTCTTCATGCAACAGGGGGTAATCCAACCGGTGACACATCATAAAACGGTCCAGCTGCGCTTCGGGCAACTCAAATGTACCACTTTGTTCGATGGGATTCTGTGTTGCGATAACCAAAAATGGGGCAGGCAGAATATGAGTTTCATTGCCAATAGTAACTTTGCGTTCCTGCATGGATTCCAGCAATGCCGACTGCACCTTGGGAGCGGCACGGTTGATTTCATCTGCCAATAATAAATTAGTAAATACCGGCCCTTTATGGGTATGAAATTTCCCGCTTTTCTGGTCAAGAATTTCCGAACCAATAATATCCGATGGCAGCATATCAATAGTAAACTGCACCCGACTGAACTGTAAATCAATAGCATTGGCGACCGCGTTTACCAGCAGAGTTTTGCCAACCCCAGGTACGCCCTGCAATAACAAATGCCCGCCAGTGAATAATGCTATCAACATCCGCTCAACCACGACATCCTGGCCAACAACAACCTTAGCTACACGCTGACGAACTTTCGCTACAAATTCCGAAGAAACAACTTGCTTGCCTGACATAAAAACACCTTACTATTAATTTCTGCTTATAGTTTCGCTTCGTTTAGCTGCAAAATCAAATTTGCAGCAAAAGGCAGGACAATATCAGCTTATAAACCAATATCGCTTAGATTAATAGTATAAGGATTATTAACCAGCTGTAAAGAATAAAGCTATAGTAAGAAAAAATATACAAACATAAAAAAATGAGCTCCCCTGCGAAAGAAAGCTCATTGGAATAATTAATAGATTGTATAACTCAGATCAAAACCCAGGATTAGCCAACTTATAAAGCTCCTGAATCTCATCTTCGCTCAATGCCCGATCAAAAATACTTATTTCATCTACAGTACCTTTGAAATAATCTGATGCTCCTGTAATTTTCTTTTTGCCAAAAAATGCACCTATTATAAGCTTATCATTTTCTTTATTAGATTCAGGCAAAGCGTTAGGAGTTCTATCCTCAATATTATCTTCAAAGCCATCAATATAAAGCTTACGAAGTTTGCCTTCGTCAGCGACAATAAAAACAATCATCTGCCATTTACCGGCGGCAACATCAACATTAGAAGCAATCTGAGTACCACGAGCTCCACCAGTATTATAAAACCGCATCGCAAATGAGTTATTCAACATATCAACCCGTCTGGCAACAAAACTATCACTCCCAGTAGTTACACCCATCGACAATATTGTCTGCTTTTTATCGACTATCTCTGGCCTGACCCACATCGCCACTGTATAATTCTTGTTGCGTTTTACTAGTTGCATCGATGTATTCGCTACCATCATGTGGCTTTGACCGTCAAAATACAGAGCATTATTGTATTCTGTACCCTTTTTAACACCATCGACCAGACGGAAATTCCCGAAAAACCGGGCTACTGCTTTCTCCTGATCCATAACATTAGTCAAACAGGAAAAATCATCATCAAAATTCCAATATAATATCGGCTTGGCTTTGCGAACCGCCAACTCATATTTATCCGGTAAGGCTCGCACAAAAGCGGCATTTCTAAAGTCACGATCATAAATCTTGCTGTCACCAACATTTATACGCCTTGCCTGACATACGCTAATTCGCTCAATCGGAGAATCAAGGGCATTTTTTGACTGCAACTGGACTATACCTTTGTATACATACAAATCGGTGGTCTGTTCTTCGTTAACCTCAACAGCAAACTCTGTACCCAAATCCAAAATATCAGCATGAGGAGTATCTACGATAAAACCATTGCGATTTTTGTCGACTACAACTGATGCCTTGCCGCTGGCTAACCAAAGCTCATTATAACCCATAGGAGAAAAAGTGGACGGCCCTTCTATGACAACATTACTGCCATCATCAAATGTCAGTTCAACATAGCCTTCTTTTAGAAAAAGGTTGTCTTTACCTAACTTATCACCCTGAACTAAATCATTATTTTGCCAAACCGCATCGCGTTGACCGGTTATCATTGCATAAGTCACTACTGATGGCGGCGAAACTCTATTACTGATACTTGAAATCCATTCCAGCAAAAATGCCATCGCCAAAACTGCAGCAACCGCTCCGACTATCTGCAAAATGCTCATTTTAGACAGATAACTGCGTTTTCTGACAAATACAATTTCCGATTCAGGACGGGCCACCATAGATAATTCGTCGACTTCCTCGACCTGATTTTCCAGAACTTCACGCAAAATCGTCGCCGAATCCGGTTCCTGCTGAATCTCTACAGCATTCTGATTCAAGGTCAAATCCGCGCATAAATTCACATATTCGACATAATAATCGATAGCTTGGGGGTTTTGAGCCATCATTTCTTCTAAACGCAAAAACTCCAGATCACTTATCTGACCATCACGTAAAAGCCCTAAAAGCTCATTTAATTCATATTTTTCTATTGGGGCAAGATTCATTTTTTTACTCTATTGATAATCTTCGTTTTATACATTCCAGTAATTTAGCGTGTATCCGATTCAGTGCCTTATATACCGCTGGGACTGTCCTGCTAACACGGTTGGCAATCTCGGCAGTATCATGATCTGGCTCATATCGTAAATTCAACAGCTGTTTTTCCTTATCTTTAAGGTTATCCACACAAATATGCAGGGCTTCGCTGCGATAATCTACACTTTCTGTCGCTTTTTCGGCTTTAGATTCAATTGACTCTAAAATCTCATCATTAAATCGCAACCTTTGATTTTTCTTCTTTTTGCGATAATTCATTATCTGATAACGAGCTATAGTCAAAGCCCAGGCATTAAAATCAGTGCCTTCTTCAAAATTATCGAACTTATTCCACATTATCGCGGCCACTTCCTGCTTCAATTCATCCACGTCGGCCCAGTTTGGCACCATCGACATCAAAAAGCCATACAGTCGCCTTTCATGAGCCAGATACAGTTGCATAAATCGCTGGCCACGTAAATGACCAGATTTAATTATTTCGTTTTCGCTGGACATATCACCACTTTCAATAAGAACTATTGCTTATCAACGTAAACATATAGATTTTAATACATATAATTAGACAAAAAAAACTATTTTTCCACTTTCTTAAACAAATCTTAAAAAATCAATAGCAACTTCAAATTTTCAAACCAACCGTACAATGCACTAATACCATTAAGAATTATCGGCAGTATCATGAGTGGTACGTATGAATAATAATTATATATATACAAAAAAATAGCCCTTGGTAATTTGAAATCCTCATATGACATGCATAAGATATACATTCGTATGTGACTATTTTGGAATACAAACACAGATCGAGCTATGAAATTTTTTCTTATATTATGTAACTGTTGTAGGAAAAAAGTTACTTTATATTATAAGCCAACTAACAGGTTTTAGACATCTTAAGTTATGGTGATTGTAACATTTCTATCTAATTCAAGGAAAACCCTAATATGCCATCGAAATATATATTTTTTAATATACTTTTCATTTGACAACAAATATAAATACACCATAATTAAGGGCGGTCCTACAAAACTGTCTTTTATTATGCAAAAAATATAATTAATATGCAAATAATTACATAAAACAGGTTATGTCATTTATTATTTATTCTAATTATGAAATTTAGGAGATCAAAAAATGAGTCTGAAACACAAACTTGCCTTTCTGATACTATTAGCAGTATTCATGGTAATTAATACCGGCTGTGTATCACTATCACCAGCCGAAAAAATCGGTTATCCAATTTTAAAAAATGCGGGACTTACCGAAGAACATGACAATAATTCAATGCCAGCACTTGGCGGTATTCTTAATATTCTACCTGGTGTAGGAAACTTCTATCTGGCTGCTGCTGGCGATGAAACACCGCAAATTGCCTATGGTGTCGTCAATCTACTATTCTGGCCTATATCTGTCGTATGGGGTATTCCTGAAGGAATCATCGATGGCGCTGCGCTCAATAAAAGGAAAGTTTATACCTACTTCAAATTTGATCCAAGAGGTAAAAAAGAGTGGGAAGCCTACAAAGCTAAAAATCCCGATGCACCTGACCTACCATAACAAAACCCAACCACAAGGCAGTTTGCGTTGAACAACCTGTCTAATTTCTAAATGCAAAACCTGTTTTAATCACAAAAGGCTCTTCGATATACAAACGAAGGGCCTTTTTTTTATCATCAATTTGCATAAAATTAGATTTTGAGCTAGAATTAATGTCAGAAAATGAAAAAACACCCTGCAAACATCTTATTTCCGGTTATAACGGCCGCTATGATAGCTTCAAGTATTATTACGGGACACAAGCTCACCTGGCCAATGTTACCAATCTGTATTATAGCCATTAATCTTACGACCTTTTTGCTTTATTGGCTGGATAAAAATCTAGCTAAAACCAAAACACTTTGGCGAATACCGCAATGGCTGCTACTATTGACAATGCCCTTCGGCGGGTTAGGCGGAGCATTTGTTGGCATCCACATCCTCCGGCATAAGTCCAAAACCCCTGTTTTCATCATAACCGAAATCACCACCGCTATCGTTGGCATAGCCTTGTATTTCCTGCTCAAATAAATCATACCAGCTACTCCAATTCAAAAGCTTTTTTGTTCAGAATGACAGTCTGGGTATTTTTGATTCTCAGCTTACACACCTTATCTTTATATCGGACAATGGGCTCTGTCCCGCCCAGACTCTGTATAGCTACTGAAACAAGTTCACCATTTTGCCACTGAATATCAACTACAAAGCCACCGCGGGCCCGCAGGCCTGAGATTTTGCCACTGGGAAATGCCGATGGCAACGCTGGCAGTATTTCTATCTCGCTGCCATTACTCTGCAACAGCATCTCAGCTATTCCACTTGTAGCGCCAAAATTACCATCAATCTGAAATGGTGGACACGAATCAAACAGATTTGGATAGGTATTACCACGCAGTGCCTCGGCAAGCATTTTATAAGAATGGTCGCCATCCAGCAAGCGTGCCCAGAAATTGATTTTCCATGCTTTCGACCAGCCAGTGCCGCCATCCCCTCGCAACTTCAAAGTTACCCGACATGCCTCGGCCAGTTCAGGTGTAGTGCGTGGGTGTATCTCCAGACCCGGGTGCAGACCCCATAAATGCGATACATGGCGATGCGTTGTCTTGGGGTCTTCAGTGTAGAACCATTCTTTCAATTGCCCCAGCGAACCAATCTGATTTGGTGCAATTCGCCCAGCTTTTACAAGAAGCTCTTTCTGCAAATCTTCATCCACACCCAGTTCCCTTGCCGCATGTGCTGTGTTGACAAACAATGTACGGATGATTTGATGATCCATCGTTGGCCCCATCACCAGGCCACCTCTTTCGGGGCTATTACTCGGCCCACTTATCAGGTATTTTTCTTTACCCTTCTGATCTTCAACCAGATAATCCATAAAGAAAAGCGATGCACCTTTCATTAGAGGGTAAGCATCGTTCCTTAAAAATTCCTTATCACCGGTGAAAGCATAATTCCACCACAAATGCTGACACATCCAGGCACCACCGCTGACCCAGATACCATGATTGGCATTATTGATAGGAGCTGCGCCACGCCACAGGTCAAAATTATGATGCACCACCCAGCCTCGCGCACCGTAATGCTCTTTGGCTACAATAGCCCCTGCCACCGAGAGATCTTTCAGAGCCTCAAACAATGGCAGATGGCATTCTGACAGCCCGGTAAGCTCTGCCGGCCAGTAGTTCATCTCTGTATTAATATTACAGGTATACTTACTATCCCATGGCGGATTCTTCTTGTCGTTCCAAAGGCCCTGCAAATTAGCAGGTTGACTGCCCGGACGACTACAGGAAATCAGTAGATAACGCCCATACTGAAAAAACAGAGTCGCAAGCTGCGGGTCTTCCGGGCCAAATTGCTTGAGCCGTTTGTCCGTTGGTAATTTTGCCTTATCTGTTATGCCAAGGTCAAGTCCGCAACGATTGAACAATTCCTGATAATCAGCAATATGCCTTTGTCGCAATATTGTATAACTTTTTTCACCAATAGCATTAAGCTTATCCAAACAACGTTTAGTCGGGTTTGCACTGATATCTTTATAATTAGCAAAACTTGAAGCACCAACAAGAATCAATACAGCTTTGTTGGCTCCTTTAATTTCTATACCCGCATCGCTGGAAACAGTCTCACCGCCATCGACCCGGACCAATAGACGCCCTTCAAAGCGGGTTTTCCCGTTTTCGACCTGGCCAGATAATATCAGCAGGTCATCACCTTGCGATTTAACTACTGAATCTTTATGCAGGCATGTCATACCTGCTAAAAAGTTTAGTTTACCCGGTTTATCTGCACTAATCTGCATAACTATCGCTTTATCAGGAAATGACGCAAATACTTCACGGGTATATGTGACATCATCAACTTTATACCTGACTGTAGCTATCGCATTATTCAAATCCAGGTCGCGGTAATAAACAGTAAATTTATCATGGCCGGCAAAAACAAGATTAAGATCACCAAATGGCTGGTATGCTTCCTGCCGGTTATTTCCCTTGGTCGATATGCTCATGAACTCTTTATTGCCAAGCTCGTGAGCTTCATTCTGTTTGCCTTCAAGAAGCAGCCTTCTAAGCTCTGGCAGATATTTAGCCGCGCCTTTATGCGAGTAGTCATGAGGCTCGCCAGTAAAAAGCGTATCATCATTAAACTGGATACGGCCTTTCGCCGGTCCGCCAAAAACCATGGCACCAAATCCGCCATTACCTATCGGCAAAGCCTCAACCCACTCCTTCGCTGGCTGCTCATACCACAATTTAAGGTCCTGTTCGGCTTTAACAACAGAGCATACCGAAAAACTCAAACCAGCCAAAACGATATACATAATCTTTCTAATACTCATATTATTTCCTTTTCTATCTTGCCAACAAAACTTTCTAAAACCTTCATTTCTTCAGCATAAATGCTATCGATTTATAAAAATGAATACTTTCCAAATCCTTAAATTCTTCTGATAGCGGCTCAGGCTTCTTAACACCAAATAACATTTTCAGCTTTTGAAACAAAGAAGCAAATTTTCTATAATCATGCGCTGTATTTAGGGCTTGTTCAATAAATCACAAGTTATTTATTGCAAAAGGTTTATGATTTAAATAGAATACTTCAGGTGAAC
>JAEIOG010000075.1 GCA_016342495.1 Phycisphaerae bacterium | reverse complement strand
ATAATAAATATATCCTCGCCCTCAAGTCTAATTAATGACAAGGAATTGTCTCACCCATTCTGGCACAGAGGGTTACGCAACAACTTCGATGGCAAAAGCCAATAAGCACACAACACTATCGCTATAAAGTACAAGAACACAAAGCTGGTAAAAATCATGTTGGAATACCTGTTTATATCATCATTTGGGCATTGCCCGGTTTAGGACACCCGAAGGTACAAAATTAAAATTATTTAACAAAATATCAGGACAATAACCCTTTTTGGCCGTTACGACATAGATATTTTTCTCTTGAAGCAGGTCAGCATCAGGCCATGCTTCAATATTATTCTGGCCCTGACTGCTGTTATATTTTGATATTATCCTGACATCAGGCTTAATACCTTTTATTTCCTGAGCATACAGAATCGCGTAAACAGTGGTATTATCAGCATATATTATAGCATTATCTTCGACTTCATTTAATGCTTCAATGCCAAAACGCTCACAGCCATCATAGCCCGTCCGCCATGGTTGCAGGAAATAGATATAGTCATCACGATAGGGAATTACTCGCTTGGTACCCAATGATTTATAATATTTTTTCGCCTGGGTTGGACCAATTCGATAAGCAATAACCGGCAGCATAGCCAAAAGTATAATCCAGACAATAAGCTTTGGACAATTATATTTATCGATGACAAATTTTGAACCCAATCCGATAAAAATAGCGGTCATGGTATAAAACGGTATGAAAAAAGCATAGCGATCGGCAACCGTATAGCGAAATGCAAACAGCAAAAATAAGGCTGTCAGAGCAAAAATAATATTTGCAAACTTTCTAGCTGGAGCAATTTTTCTTAGAGAATAAATACCGCATATCGCTAATATCACATTAGGAGTCGGGAAATTCATAAAGAAAAAGATAATATTCTCTTTCACGATTTTTAATGAAAGCGTTGCGTTCAGTACATCTTTTTGATAGCCATCGCCAAAAGCCGCCGACTTTAAGGTTCCCGCTAAATCGCCATTGACGATCCAGTCTTTAATAATGAGGTATTCATAGGGGCTGGCGGCAAGAACCCAGATTATCAACATATTGATAAATTGCGATATTTTGAGCTGTCTTTTACCGATAAGATATAGCATACAAATCCCATAACAAGCTAAAGGCAGGCAACCCAGCATATGGTTAGCCACCGCTAAACCATTGAAAAAAGCTAAATAATACAGGTATTTCACCTTGGAATGCTGACAAAAAAGCAGCAAAAAGATAAGTTCAGCCAAAAATAAGGCGATATATAAATCATAAGTCTCACAAATTGAGGCATGACGCCAGAATGTATGGCTAAGGGCCAGCGAAACAGCTGTAATGATGGCAATAGGTATTGAACCGATCCAAAGTTTCATAAGCAAGTAAATGTTAGCAACGGCAAATCCAGCAGTTATTGCCGTCAATAAATTAACCTTAAAAGCGACATCGCCGCCTGGAATTGATTTAAAAATAATACCTATGGTATAAAAAAGCGGATGAGCTAATGCTAAGCCCAATTTGCCTTGTATGTCATTATGCCAAATACGATATTGAATCATGCCGCTGTCCTGCCAGAGTATCCCGGGGGCACAGCTTATGAAATATAGAATGCAGGCCAATATCAGAACAATAAAATATTCTCGGATATTTTGATTTTTATAGGACTTTATAGTATTCATTTTCTTGACAAAACCGTATAAGAATTCTACCATTGCATTTATAGAATTTGTAATCTTAAATCAATCAGGAGCTTTCCATGACTGAACAAAACGATAATAAAGGCAAAAATACCACTATACCGACAAAAGGTCCAGGTGGCAAATGGTTTATTATAGCTGCGATAGTAATTATCGGCATTATTGTTTTCAAAGATTCAAGAGTCGACATAAATTGGCAAAATGACTACGACAAAGCTTTAACCATGGCCAAAGCCGAAAACAAGCCTTTGTATATCGCTTTTGTATCAGAACAAGAAGAATTTGCCAATGATTGCAAAAGAATTGATGAAACCTATCGAGATTTAGCAATAACTAAACTGATTGCCAATAAATTCATTGCAGTTAAACTGGATGCCCAAAAACACCCTGAACTTATAAAGCAGTTTGGCCTGGAGAAATATCCTATAGCAGTAGTTTATGTGCCAGATAAGTCATTTGCCACTGTAGAAGGCTTTGTCGTTGCCAGCGAGATTGGTGGCAGAATCAGCAATGCCTTAAAAAAAGCTCGAAAAGAACCCGAAAACCAGTAAAAACTACTCTTCTGCTGGTTCAAGCATATCAGCATCAATTTCAACCGCTGCCGATTGACCCAGAATATCAATTTGCAGAAATATTCTGGTAATACCTTTTTGGCGGACAACCACACCTTCTTGCCCAATGAGTGGGCCTGCCACCACGCGACACCTTTTACCCACAGCTAAGCCACTGTGAGTTTCCACTGAAAAACCTGAGCTGATGGCTAGATGAACAGCTTTTAATTCTTCTATAAACCTTTGCTGGTCAATGACTTCAATAAGATTGGCTATGCGGTTGGAACATAATGCCTGGCTTCGTTGGTCTTCGTTGGCATGAAAAAACATATAGCCGGTAAACAATGGCAGCTGTGAACGAAATTTACGGCCTTTTTTTTGGGTAACTTTCTCAATTAATGGCAAAAAATAGGGTATTTCCCATTGATGCAAGTTCCAGGCAAAGGCTTTTTCGTTACGACTTTTGACGTGAGCAACCCACCATTTTGATTCTTCAACTAAAACAAGGCCAAATTCGGGGTAGAGCATGGGGGGATTTTCAGATGATTTAAGCACAGGACACTAATCTTTCTAAGACACTTATTTACAATAGTTTACATAAAATACAACCCAAGCTGTCAACTTGAAGTAAGTAAGATAGATAATCTAGGCTAAAATGAGATAAATGTAAACAATTTTGTTATGGAATTTTTAATAAGGTAGCCCCTGCCCACCAGAAAGAATTAAATCCACCCAATACTAAATTGCTCATTGAGTAATAAAACGAAAATAGTTGACAAATTGGTGGGAATTTATGATACTTCAAATAATGCTTTATGAAAAAGAACAATTAAATGTCTCCTCCACAAAGGTTAAAATTTGCGGAATAACTAATCTGGACGATGGACTGTACGCGATCGAACTGGGATGCGATGCACTGGGATTTAATTTTTATGATAAATCCAAACGATATATCACCCCGAAAGCTGCGGCTGAAATTATTGGGCAATTAAGCGGTGATATATGTATGATTGGGGTATTTGTCAATGCTAATCTAAAAGAAATTGAACAAATAACCAACATCTGTAAGCTGGATGCTGTGCAATTGCATGGCGATGAGACGGCTGAATTCTGCCTGTCAGTAAAAGAACTGGGGCTACGGGTAATTAAAGCGGTGCGGGTTAAAGAGAAAGCTGATATTGAACGTATACTGAAGTATCCGACTGACGAAGTGCTGCTGGATGCTTATTCGACAAAAGACCTGGGAGGAACCGGCGAAAAATTTAACTGGGACTGGGTTAAGGATTTTGTGGGTGAAAAAATATATTTAGCTGGCGGGGTTAATCCCGATAATATCGAAGAAGTGCTAAAACTGGGGGTTTATGGGATTGATGTTTGTTCCGGGGTGGAAAAATCACCTGGTATGAAAGATCATGAGAAGATGAAAAATTTGTTTGAACAGATAAATAATAACACAAGCGCCAAAACATCCCAATCCCTTTGATATTGGAGTCAGATGACGGTTTTTTAAGCATAATTTTGGCTTTTGGTGAACCATCAATAATTGACAAATATTGAGAGAGAAAATTAAACAATGGAGACTATTATTATGTTAAAACCCGCAAAAACCACCATAATGCTGGCCATCACCGCAGCGGTCATGCTCGGATTGACCTCCTGTGACAGCAAAACCGAACAAGAGAAGGCCTATGACAAGGCGATAATCAAGATAAAAAAGGCCCAAGCCGATAATGCCATCGAACTTGACCTTGAAGGGCTGGGCCTGACACAGTTACCGCCAGAAATAGGGCAGTTGACTTCCTTATGCAAGCTGAACCTTATGGGCAATAGTATAACGGAGTTACCGCCGGAGTTTACCCAGCTAACTTCTCTGGTATTGCTGGAACTTGGTGGTAATAGTCTAATTGACTTGCCGCCGGGAATTGGCCAGCTGACTTCTCTGGGATATCTGAACCTTATGGGTAATAGCCTAACAGACTTGCCACCAGAGATTACCCAGCTAACTTCCCTAAACTCACTAGTTCTTAGTGATAATGAGCTAACTGACTTGCCCGCGGAGATATTTAAGTTAACTTCCCTGACGTTGTTGTGCCTTGATGGCAATAATCTACCGGGATTACCGCCAGAGATTGGTCAGCTGGCTAACCTTCAATGTCTTGATCTTAGCCATAATAAACTCAAAAGCTTGCCTCGCTTGATTACGGCAATGAATATGGAAATTGTCTGGGAAGATTATCTGGTAACTAAAGGCATCAACCTATACGGCAACCCGCTGGAAGTCCCGCCGGTGACCATTGCCAAGCAAGGCAAGGCCGCTATTGAGCAATACTTCGCCAAGCAGGATAAATAAACAGGCGGGAATTAATTGATAGCCTTTCAACTTTCAGCATGGGCAGAGTCCATCCTTATCTATAAAATGACTAACAATATACGAAAATCTATTTTGCTTTTTGGCGGGACATTTGACCCTATTCATAATGGGCATCTGGTAGTTGCCCAATATGTAGCCAAACATTTGGGAATCGACAAGGTTTATATTATTCCGGCTGCTATCTCCCCCCATAAGCTCGACAAAAAAATAACCTCAGGTCAGCATCGCTATGAGATGGCTAAGCTGGCGACAAGGGGTATGGATTTGTTTGAAGTCAGCGATTGCGAACTGCATCGACCCGGAGCAAGCTATACCTTTGATACAATTTATCATTTCGAGAAAAAATATCCTCAAGCAAAACTGCACTGGCTGATTGGAGCCGATTGTCTGGAACATCTGCACAACTGGTATCGAGTGGATAAACTGGTTACACATTGCACGATAGTGACGGCCAGCCGCCCTGGGTTCAGGTTTGCAGTTAATAAATATTTGCATGATGTCCTGGATGATGAAAAGATAGAGGAAATACGCAGCCACATAATCGCAACACCTTTGCTGGATATATCCTCAACTGCAATACGTGAATGTATCAGCGCAAACAAAGATTGTAGCGGAATGACCCCAGCAGTTATACTGGAGTATATTGGCCAGCATAATCTATATCGGAATTAAGCCTTCGGCATAAATATCCTTTTAATAGGGAAAACCTTTCACAAATCCATTATTTTTTGATAAAATTCCTTATGTACATGACCTCTGGCATCTGAACAGGCATATAATAGTAGTAGCTTATATTGGAGTTACTCAATATGGCTGGAATAGGCATTGTTTCTTTAATTAAATAGTAGGGACTAATATGAAGCTTGGAAGAAATGTAATGAGCCAAAAATACAAAACCGCGATATTGTGCGTTGATGATGAAAATGTTGTTTTGCAGAGTCTAAAAATGCAACTTAATCGTTTTTTTGGCAATAAATATCTCCTTGAGTTTGCTCATAAAGGTCAGGATGCCCTTGATTTGCTGGACGAACTTGTAGACGAAGGTGTAATAGTTCTTGTAATCATATCTGACTGGCTGATGCCAGGAATGAAAGGTGACGAGTTCTTGAGTATAGTTAATCAGTCATTTCCAGATGCCGCCAAGGTCATGCTTACCGGCCATGCCAGCGAGCAGGCAATCAAGAACGCCCGCGAAAAAGCTAAATTATTTGCCTATATAAAAAAACCCTGGAATGCAAATGAACTGCTAAGCATCATAGAAAAAGCTTTAGCAACGGTTTCTTAACTACCTTGACAATAAAACAAGACAGGATATTATGCATCTGATATTTTTATTTGGTTTAATATTATTAACCGGGTGTGGGATAAATAATAATACAAAAAGAACGGCTTCGCTCCAAGAGTGGTTGAAAACAACACCAACAATTGAGCATGTCGACGTCTGGCAATGCCCGGAATATATTCAAGGTAAACCTGGCAATAAAATAATCACCCGACACTATGATATTTATACGACAGTTGAAGACCGACTAATTTTACAGCGATTACCTTTGGTGATGGAATCAGCATTTGAGGCATATTGTCAGTTGGCAAATTACACCAGCTCTAAAACTTCACTAAATGTATATTTTTTTGCATCTCGTCAACAATGGGAAGATTTTACGTTGAAGCTGGTAAAGCCCAATCCCCAGGAATATTTGCAAATCAAGTCTGGGGCATATTGTTACCAGGGAAATATTGTCGCATATCATATCGGAAGAAAAACCAATTTTTCCATAGTTGCACATGAAGGTTGGCATCAATTTCGCGGTCTGATTGCTAAGGGAGATTTTCCGGCATGGCTTGATGAATGCATCGCCTGTTCGTTTGAAAGCTGGAAAGAAGAAGATCGACAGCTTATCTTTGATGCTAAGTTTAATGGTGCAAGATTAATGGCATTAAAAAAGACAATTGCAAATGGTAAACTCTTTAGCTTAGAACAAATGCTCAGAAGCGAGCCGGGACAAATGGTCAATGCCAATGAAGCTGATGCTTATTATGCTCAGCTATATAGTTTGTCACGGTTTTTGCATGAATATGATTATTGTTATTATGAATTGAATTTCAGAAAAATTCTGATCGACAGCATTGAATGTAAATGGCAAAAAGAATTTGAATATTTGCCTGCTAACACCCGAAAATGGAACAGTGTTGCTGGATTGGAAATGTTTAAACGTTATGTAAATTCGGATATGGCAACAGCAAATGCTCAATATAGATCATTTTGCCTTAAACTTGCCCAGGAAGCACGATTTAAGCAAACATACTAGTCCCTCAATAGATAAGCGACCAGATCATTTTTAAGGACTTTTACCTCGATTTTTGTGCAAAACCCACGGATCCAGAGGCAAATCACTCATTAACCACAGTAATACTACACTTCTTCTTGAGGCATTAAGTCCTCCACTTCCAGCAAAATTGCTTAACTAACGATATTTAACTATCATTTCTATATTAAGCCAGACCTAATAATTGACGAAATATATAAACAGTGAATTATGACAAATACCGGTCAATTTTTAACTAATAATAATGAACAAATTAAACTAAGATATATGAAAGCAAGAATCAAGAACAACATTTCACCCCTGCAAGAGCCAAATGCTTTAACAGAAAATGCATTGATCAAGCCCGTACAAAGACGTTTGCTGGCACCATTGACTATGATTTTTCTAATATTAATATGCTTACTGGCAGGTGCGATGATATTTATCCAACATAATAATATGGATGAAATCACAACAAAAAAAATGGCAACAGTAACCCAAGAACTCGAAAAGCTCAAATTTGAGCAGGCAGCAAAGTTATCAACCATTACAGAAATACTATGCCAAGAAGATAAGCTAATTAAAGGCCTTAAAGAGAAAGATCGTGAATTCTTACTGGCCCATTATAAGCCATTGTTTGAAAAGCTTAAAAAAGAACATAGCATTACTCATTTCTATTTTCAAAGTCCTGACAGAAGAAATTTCTTACGAATACATAAGCCAGATAAAAATGGCGATATAATTAATCGCCTGACAACAACAAAGGCAGAACAAACTGAGAAACTAGCTTGGGGAATGGAATTAGGCCCTATCGGAACATTCACATTAAGGGTGGTAAAACCAATTTTCCATGAGAAAGAATTAATAGGATACCTGGAGTTAGGTAAGGAAATCGAAGATATTCTTCAAAGCATAGCTCAAGAACATAATGTTGATTTAATCGCTACCATCAATAAAGATTTTCTGGACCGGGAAAACTGGGAAGTCGGGATGGGCTTAATGAATCGTGATTATAACTGGAATCGTTTTAAAGATTATGTAGTGACCTATTCATCATTAAATAACATATCCGAAGAAACATGGAATAAATTCAACAAAATCATCATAGGCAATCCAGACACTATTGAAACCAGTATCAATAAAAAATTGTGGAAAGCAAAATCTATCGCCTTAACTGATGTATCAAATGTCAAAGTTGGCGATTTAACCATAATACTTGACATTACCAAAACACATGCCGCATTCCGTAGAATATTTACAATAGCATTTGGTTCTGCATTTATTCTTTTGATAATAACATTAGCTTTTCTACATATATTATTAAAACGGATTGACCGTGGGATATGTCAACAACAAGCTAAACTACTTGAAAACAAAGAAAGGCTGGACTTAGCATTATCAGTAGGCAATGATGGAATTTGGGATTGGTCAATAGACAATGATACTGTGCATTTTGATCAGCGATATTATACAATCGCAGGTTATGAGCCAGATGAATTCCCGGCGTCATTTGAACAATGGGCCCTGCGAATCCATATAGATGACCTTGAAAAAGCAAAACAAGCTATTGATAAATATCTTATTGGAGAACAAGAAACATATGATACTGAATTCAGATTTTTAAGAAAAGACGGCAGTTATATGTGGATCAGATCCAGAGGCCGCATAGTATCAACCGATATCAATGGCAACCCCAAACGTTTTGTCGGAACACATATAGATATAACCGAACAAAAACAGTCAGAAATCGAACTTGAAGCCAACAAAGCCAAAATGACTGCATTAATTGAAAATACAAAAAATGAAATATGGGCCATTGACCGCAATTACCGCCTGCTTATTGCAAATTCTAAATATCAGGATAGCATTAAGAATCTCTATGGAGATTATTTAAAACCGGGTGAGCTTTTATTAAACCCTGACAGGATAAGCCCTGAACTATGCGCAAAATGGCGAAACCTATATGACAGAGCCCTGGCAAATGAGACATTTGTAATAGAAATGCAACAAGATGAAACTCATAAAATATTAGAAACTTCGTTCAATCCTATTTACTGTAAAAATCAAGAAGTTATTGGGGTAAGTGTATTCAGCCATGACATAACAGATCGTAAACATGCAGAGCAACAAAGAAATGATAATCTCAAGGCCTTAGAAAAAGCGAATAAAGTAGCCATTAGTATGATGGTAGATGCTGAAAATGCGCGACTCGAAGTAGAAGAGATCAATTGCCAATTACTAGAAGCCACCGCTCAAGCCAGAGATCTGGCAACACTGGCCGAGGCTGCCAACCAATCTAAAGGGGCGTTTCTGGCAAATATGAGTCATGAAATACGCACACCCATGAATAGCATTCTTGGTTTTAGCGAGATGCTGCTGGAATCTGATCTTCAGCCAGAACAAATGGATAATGTCGAAATGATTTCTCGCAGTGGTAATATACTATTAACATTAATCAATGACCTATTAGATTTTTCCAAAATCGAAGCTGGAAAGATGGAAATTGAATCCGTTGAATTTGATATTGAATTATTGGCCTACGACATATGCGATATGATCAAGCCCAGAATAACAAACAGTCAAGTCGAATTAATCTGTAATATAGATGAAAATGTTCCTAAATACATAAAAGGCGACCCGGGTAAATTACGACAAGTTCTGGTCAATCTGATGGGGAATGCAGCAAAATTCACATCTAAAGGTGAGATCGAGCTGGAAATAAAATATTTAGTTACTATCAAAAATGAGATGGAGCTGAGTATATCCGTTCGCGATACTGGCATAGGAATACCTAAAAACCGGCAGCAAACGGTATTTGAAGCATTTGAACAAGCTGACGGCTCAACATCCCGTAAGTTTGGCGGCACTGGGCTAGGCCTGGCGATTTCACAAAGAATCATTATGTGTATGAACAGTGAAATCAAATTAGAAAGCCAGAAAGGAGTTGGAAGCAATTTCTATTTCACCCTAAAAGTTCCTAAATCTTGTCAATCACAGACAAAGACACATCATGTTGACATTTCTGGAAAGCGAGTATTATTAGCTAATCAAAATAAAAAAACTTTACTGATTATTTCTAAGATACTGGGCAATGCCAATATGAATGTAGAAATAGCCAACAGCGTCAAGGAAGCTATCGTAAGACTCGAAAAGGCGAAGAATACTGCTGAACCTTTTGATGTTTTAATTTGTGATTTGCAGATGATGGAGCTATATCATAAAAATTATAATAGCTCAATAAGAGATCGAGATGGATTGAAAGATTTGCCAATAATTGCACTGGCAAAAAGCACCTACAAAGGACAAAAAAATCAGGCTACTGACCTGGATGGCTATATTGCCAAACCTGTCCGAAGATATGACATTATCAATATGATAGGTTCGGTCTTGGGGCTAAGTAAAGATGATCCTAGTAAACACCAAAACAGAATAACAAAGCATTCTGTAAATGAAGAATTAAAACATCCAGTAAGAATACTGCTTGTTGAGGATGATCTAATAAATCAACAGCTTGGCAAAAAAATACTTAGTAAAGCAGGTTATATAGTTGATATCGCAAACAATGGCCAGGAAGCCGTAGAAATGGTTCAAAGAGACAATTGGGATATTGTTTTTATGGACATGCAAATGCCAGTGATGGATGGATTGGAAGCAACAAAGAAAATACGTAAAGCAGGTTATAGTGATTTACCAATTGTGGCAATGACTGCCAATGCGTTTACACGTGATAGAGAACGATGCCTTGAATCTGGGATGAATGATTTTCTATCAAAGCCTATCAATAAAAATAAGGTTTTAGGTCGAATAAAGAAATGGGTGCTAAAGGAAGAAGTCAGCCCTGAAGATGATTTGGCGATGTCCGAAACAGAAACATTCTAAATAAACATAAAAAAACCTCGACAGTTAATCGAGGTTTTTTTAATCAATTCGAAAATTATTTTTTCAACAATTCGATGGCTTTTTTAAGCTGATCATCTTTACCTGATGGAATATCACCAGGCATAGGCCAGATGGTATAGTCAGGAACCGCTCCATTGAGTTCCATATCTTTATTAGTATCGAGCATGAACCAGCCAATAAATGGATGACGTAGCGTACCAAAGCCTAGAACTGACTGGTCACGGGTAGAAATAACATTGCCACCAGTGGCTACACCAACTAACGGGCCACGTTTTAAGTATTTGATCGCATGACTAAAGATTTCACCATTACTAAAGGTATCCTGGTCACAAAGCACGACAATAGGCTTGTACCAGGTGGTATAGCAGCTGCGCGAATCATTATACCCCACATCACCACCACGAGGGATGATATAGGCATAACGAGGCTGACACAAAACGGTCAACAGATGGTCAGCAACAAAACCGCCGGTATTGCCACGAACATCAATAATGAGGCCATCTTTACCCAGGCCCTCGGCATAAACGGTTTTCTCAAAATCTTTAAACTCATCCCACATCATCCGCGGGATATAGATATAACCAACTTTGTCATCGGTGGCAGTTTCAACCTGCTGACGACTGATTTCGATAGCATGTTTCTGTAGCATCTCACGAATAGATCCATAGGAAATTGGACGCAAAGTAACATCTCGGCTCTGGCCATCAGTGTCAGTAACTTTAAGGTTAATATCACGATCAACTTTACCATTAAGGACTAAAGTCAAATCCATATTTTCGGTGATTTCGGTGTCATCAATATGAGTAATGATTTCGCCGGGATAAAGCCGGGTATTTTCATTTTCAGCGGGTGAATCCGGTAAAATATCCCGAATTTTAACGCCCGGACCCTGATATTTATAATCAAAACGAGCACCCAAATGAGCAGTTTCGGTTTTCCACTGATCTGGATGTTTCCATTCGGTAGGATCCGATCCATAGAGCCCCAGATGAGAGCCATTCAGTTCACCCAGCATCAGCGAGACGACTCTGCGGAAAGTAGCTAAGTCCTGAGCTTTGATAGCTTTGTCCTGATACTTAGCGAGAATGGTATCCCAGTTTCTGCCATTGAGGTCTGGGTCATAATAATCATCGCGTATCATACGCCAAATGGTACGGAAACCATATTCATACCATGCTTTTTTGTCAAAATCGGATTTGATAGTAAATGGATATTTAGTAACAGAACCAGAAGTAGACATCAAAGCCGGAACATTGTCATAGAGACAAACAATACCTTTGACTTTTTCAAGCCAACGGGAATTTGAGGCATTGCCTGAACTGGAAAATTTTGTAGGTTTGATTTTATCAGGAAATTCCAGTTGCCATAGTTCTTTGCTGGAGCCAGCAACACGAGTGAATATTAATTTTTTACTGTCAGGGGACCAGAAAAGCCAATATTCACGAATATCTTTGGTAGTTATGCGTTTGACACGCTTGTCCAAATCGTCAAAATCAATTTTGACAAGTTTTTCATTCTTTTCTTTTGATTCAGATTTTTTATCCTTATCTTCTGATTCTTTTTTCTCGGCATCTTTGTTGGCCGATTCGGTTTCAGGGGCTGGATCTTCTGTATTTTGTTGCTCTTTGGATTGGTCTGCTTCTTTTTCAGGTTCAGCATTAGCTTTAGGTTCTGGCTTCTTCTCGTCTTTGCGTTTATCTTTCATTTTTTTGATGGCTTTTTCGATTGTGCGCGTACGAGGAGAAATGTCCTGCTGTTGCTTTTCGAGATAGACATAATATATGTCCTGCTGATCTTCAATTTCCCAACCACAATAAGCCAGAATTTTACCATCGGGGCTCCAGGTAGGATTCCAGTCACCACGTGGATTTTTACTGACATTATAAGGCTCACAACTGCCATCGACAGAAACAATCCAGATATCTCGAACCAGGTCATTACTGGAAACCGAGCAGGCTATCCATTTACTGTCGGGTGACCAGCTAAAATCGATAGTATCCCATGATTCAATAATCTGGCGTTTGTTCTGGCCATCGATATCGCAGACCCATAAGCCATCACGTTTGTGACAAAAAGCCAGGGATTTTCCATCCGGGCTGAGTGTAAGCGAAGATTCGATAGCATTGTCGTCAGTAAGCTGGGTTATATTGAAATCTTGGTTTTGCCACCAGTATTTTTCAGGTTCGGCTGGGGTGGCTTTGAAAATGTCGACAGTAACACCATTGTCTCTCAGGAAAAACAATGATTTATTGTCAGCAGAAAAAATCGGTTCGGATTCTTCCATTGCCGGGGTAATTGCCAAAGAGACAGGTTCTTTTAGTTCGGTATCCATGAAATATATATCACGATTGGAAACAAAAGCTATTTCCAGGGCATCATCAGTAAAAGCCGGGCTGGAAGCCGAACGGATAATCTGATTTTTGGCCGCATCAGGGTCATCTTCTTTATATTTTAGGATTTCTATTTTGACAGGATTTGGGTTTTTGTCTAATTGAAGTTTATATAAATCGAAAAGATGACGAAATACGATGGTTTTGCCATCAGAAGAGATACAGGGCCGAATAATAATATCATCATCAAAGAATGTGATCTGTTTTTTTGTCTGGTCATCGAAATCATACTGCCATAGATTATGGGCATCACTACCATCGATACAGGCTACATAATAAATAGATTCCCCGTCAGCGGCCCATATAGGCCAACGATAGTCATTGCCATCCATAAAAACCGGCGTGAAATAATCATTGGCAATATCATAAACCCAAATTTGCGAAGCACGGCTACCATGATAACCTTTACGCCACCATTCGGTGCCTTCGCGGGTCAAGACTAGTTTTTTACCATCGGGACTAAGCTGAGCGTATTCAACTTCAGCATCAACAATAAGTTTCTCATTGAGGCGTTGCAAAGTGGAAACTTCAAACATACGATTGTTACGACGCCAGCGGTGGTCGCGTCTGCCCATGGTCAGAACATGGTCATTATCCTTAAACCAATCGAGCATGTCACTGCCAGCGGAATGAAAAGTAACTTGCCTGGGCAATGAGCCATCAACATCCATGGTATAAACCTGGTAATTGCCGGAGCGGTTACTGGAAAAAGCAATTTTTTTGCCGTCGGGCGAATAAACCGGGGATAAATCCTTAGCTGGGTGTTTAGTGACAAATTCCATCATCCCGCCATCAATGGAAACTTTGCAGATATCATCCCGCCAGGAAAATATTATGGTTTTGCCATCCGGAGAGATCGAAGGAGATGAAGCTAGAAAGGCATTTTCGGTGTCCTGAGCTAAAAGGGTTGCCGAAAAGAGCATTAACGCTAAGAAAGGGATAATTTTGTTCATTTTCACATCCTGAATTAAAAAACTTATAAAGTGATTTCACTTATGGTAACAATAGTACAATTATTTAACATAATAGTGATACAATATTGCCCGATAGTGTACACAAGAAAGGGATAAAAATCAAATAGTGATATGTACAAAATAAGCCTGATGTGACAGCAAGGGCATATACTAGGAGTTCGCTATCCCTAGAAAATCATAGCTTAGTTTATTTTGCAGAACAGATATATTGTCCAGGACTTCACGCAAACATTGCTGTTGAGGCTCTGAAAGTTGAGTCAGGGCCAGTTCGTCATTAACCCGTTTTAACTCGGCATGACAAACAATCTGATTATAAAATCGCAAATACCAGAGATAATCGAAAGCAAAGGTCAATTCATTAACAGTCTGCTCCTGAAGAACACCCTTTTGTCGCAAGGTATCCAGCCGGGCAAGCGTAGCGGGAATAGTCAGCCCATTTTTCAGGGCATAAATCCGGGCGAAATTTACAATCATCACAATACTGTCTTTGAGATTCATAGTTCGGACACCATCCTGCTTTTCAGAACGAATCTGGCCAAATAAACCTATAGGCACCTGATAACTCAAACAATTGCGGGCAAAATGTAGGAAAAATTCTGGATTTTCCCGCGTAATTTCAATCATATGGCTTTGCAGTTGATCGACCAGAGCCTGATCTCCATAGGCACATTGGATGTCAAAGAAAGTATTAATATCCAATATAGCTTCAGCCGAGCCACTGATGGTTTGACTGGTAAAGCGTTTTTTCCATTCGGAAATAGTCAGACACCATCTTGGATTGACAGCCATCACCCCACCAGGGCAAAATGGATATCCAGCCTTGTCAAGTTTATCGCAAATGCCGTCAGCAAGTTTCAAGAAATACCTGCGAATATTGTCAATATCATCAGAAGGGACATCGGCAAAAATCAAGGCATTATCCTGATCGGAAAACATGGTCATTTCATGCCTGGCATTACTGCCCAAAGTTAAAAATGCAAACGATACCGGGGCCGGGCCAACTTCTTCCAAAGTCATTTCCATGAGACGTAGCATAGTGGCGTCAAAGATATTACCAACAGCATCACGTATGGCATCAACCCGGGCACAATGAACAGTCATTTCCCGCACCAGCAGCGGCAGGCGATTTAAGGTATGAACCACCCTGCCCACACTGTCGCTGGCTTGAATTTCCATAAGGATTGCCGCGGGCAATTCTTTATAGCTGCGAATCTGCTGATAGGATTCAGCTTCCAGACCAATATTTTTATTAGATATTTTGCGTATTGAGATCACATGACCATTTTTCTGGGAAAAAAATATTCGTGAAGCGGTCATCACAACATCTAATAAAACCCCGCTTTTCGTCTGAAGCTGAGCTTCAAATTCAGCCGCAGCCTGAGTGTCACCGATAAGACTATCGATTTGAGAAATCCCATTTCTGTTGAGGTCATTAACAGGTAACAATTGTTTCCAGACCTCCGGAGCGGCTAACTCCTGATCGCTATAGCCCGTCATCCGTTGAATGGTATGGTTAGAATATACATTCTGGCCGGCAACCATTAAGATATAACCCTCGTTCGAAGCTTCTACTAAAGCACGATAACGTTCCTTTGCTTCCAGCAGGCCAGCTTCGGCTTTGAGACGATTGTCTTCAATTTTCTGGCTCTGTAGAATCACATACAGCATAACACCAAATAATCCCAAGGAAATACTCAAGAATACCCATAATAAATTATTTTTAAGATGACTGATCTGTTCATCCACATCATGGATATAAACACCGGTGCCAATAATCCAGTCCCAATCGTCGATATGTCTGACATAAGAAAGTTTGGGGACTACCTGGGTAGAATCATCTTTCCATTGCCAATTATATTCCAGGTATCCATAGCCATCCTTTTTGGCCATATTGACAAATTCAACAAAAAGTTTTTTGCCACTGCGATCTTTGCTTTCTTTATAATTGGAAAGATCCTTACCGGTTAGTTCCGGCAAATATGGATGCATAACCATCCGAGGGTGCATATCAGTGATCCAGTAATAGTCTTTCATTTCATTGCCATAACGCATTTGACTAATTTGTTCAATAGCCTGAGCCTGGGCCTCCTGGCGGGTAAGTGTGCCAGCTTTCTCCTGGGCTATATATCGTTCAACAATACTGGCGGCGGCTTGAGTTAACTCTTTAATCATTTCTTTTTCACGATCCATCATATTATGACGAAAGACCGGAATCTCAATAGTAAAAATAGAAGTAACAAATAAAGCCAGAGCTACAAGTGTAGGCAGAACGATGCGCCAATAAAAAGTTGAAACTTTTTTGCGGTTCTGTTTGGATTTATGGGCATAAAACTTACCTTTGAAATAGTCAGATAATTCCATTTCACTTAAAATGGCATCAGATCGGGCATGATCATCGCTTTCATGGTATTTTTCTTTGAATGTGCCATTGGTAAAATCAGTCCTGCTGGGCAGATAACCATCATAGTCGTCCCTGATATGGCATTCAACCACATCCTTGATTTGTTGGCGGGTATATTTACCCTGAAACTCCTGATATGCTTCTTCAAGAGCCTCAACGCAATGACGATATTTACGATGCTCATATGGATCATAATCTGGAGTCTGACCGGCACGCAAAAACTGGCTGAAACTCTGAGCATCAAAAAAACCATCAATCCATTTATGAATATCTTCAGCCCGAAGACCATAAAGTTTTTCTGTATGATCAGCATGCTCAATAATTTTCATATGATTCAACTCCAATCAAATTGGTTGTTTTCAGTCCTGTTTATCAATACCTGAAACTACCCAAGGCTGGGAAACAACTGCTTAATACCAGTGACAAGAAGTTCTATACCTACCGAAGCCAAAATTAATCCCATGACTCTGGCGATGATATTAATACCGGTATTTCCCAAAAACCTGCTGATAGGCCCTGCCAGCCTTAAGGCAATCCAAACCGTCAAAGCAACAATAAAAGAAATACCAACCAAAACCATCTTGCCGGTTAATCCCTGAACCTGGTGACTACTGACGATCATCATACTTATCGCCCCTGGCCCTGCCATGATGGGTATCGCCAAAGGAACCACAGAGACAGTATCCTTGAACTGAGCTTCCTTAGCTTCTGACGGTGTTCGTTTAGCTTGGCTAATATGGCCATGCATCATCGCGATCCCCATAAGCAAAACCAGCAAGCCACCAGCCATACGAAATGCCCCCATACTGATACCAAAAAAGTTCAATAAGGGCTCTCCGACAATAACCGAAATTATCAAAATAATCGCAACTGATATAGAAGAAACATGCCCAACATGTTTTTGTTGGGCTTTGGTCATTCCATCAGTTAAGCCAATAAAAACCGGAATCGCACTCATAGGGCTGACAAGGGCAAAAATACTGACTAGTATTTTAAGATATTCGGTATAGTCGTCCATTCAATTCCTTTTTATACTAAGCCAACAATTTACGAGCGGCTTGATTAGCTTTATTTATATGTTTATCGCTTATTTTCTACTTACGATACCAACTATTTCCTTAGCCATCATCGCGATTTCTATATGAAAACCCACTTAAAACCTACTTAAGATACAATAGCATTGGAAATTAAGATTATACAGTTATACCATATTATTTTATCCATAATAAAAAAAAATTAGTTCACGAGCAAAATTTAATTTTTAGAGGTTGCCTAAATCTAATGCATTGAAAATCATGAGCCGCTTGACATCCTGCCTGTCTTATTTATAAACCTGAGGTTTTGCTTTACCCTGATAGATATCCAGGCCACAGCGTGCTAAACCAGACATTTCAAGATTGTCGGTTATGATATGAATTTGAGCGATAAATTTTGTCATAGATTTGACTTTTTTAACAAAATATTTACTGTTTGCGATCCCGCCAGTAAGGACAATAGCATCAACTTTGCCATTTAAGGCAGGTGCTAATGAGCCAATAGCTTTGCCTATCTGATAAATAAAAGCATCATAGACAAGTTTAAAATCAGCATCACCATTCAAAGCTTTATCTTCTATTTTTCGACAGTCATTAGTCCCCAGATGGTTGATAAGCCCTCCATTGCGAGAAACAAGTTTATAGGCTTCGGTATAGGAAAAATTGTTATCACGAACATATCGATTAAATTGCATCAAACAGAGCGAACCAGTGCGTTCAGGAGTAAATGGACCATCACCTTCTAAGGCATTGTTGACATCAACTATTCGGCCTTTTTGATGGGCGGCAATAGAAATACCACCACCACAATGAGCAATAATCATATTTAACTTTTTGTAATCAGTTTTCAGTTTATCCGCCATATACTGGCCGGCAGCTTTGTGACTTAGAGCATGGAAAACGCTACGACGCGGCATTTCTTTATGGCCAGTAATACGAGCGATATCGGAAAGTTCATCAACAACGACAGGATTAGCGATATAGGCAGGCTTATTATGCTTTTGAGCAAGTTTATCAGCAATAATCGCCCCCATATTACTGGCATGTTTGCCATATTTCTGGGTTCGCAATTCCTCCAGCATTGTTTCATTGATAATAAAAGTACCACCGGAAACAGGTTTAATGAGACCACCGCGACCCATAAAAATATCAATGTCGGCCAGATTAATTTTTTGTTTCTTGAGCTCACCTAATGTACATTTGGTTCGATATTGACTTTGCGATTCAATATCAGTGAATTTCTCCAGCTGACCGCGGCGATGAGTGATCTGGCTTTGGAATATTTCCGCCTGGCCCTGATACAAAGCCAACTTGGTAGTAGTTGAGCCTGGATTGATAATGAATATTAGTGGGGATTTTAGCATTGCATTTATGTCCAATGGGAAAATAAAAACTTTTGGTATTCAATATTTTAGCCAATTATAGCAGGTAAAGCCTAAAACTACAATGCCAAATAGCAAAATAGTACCGCCTGGCTCCGCAATATAACGAATTTCGTAAAATTAGCTAAGCAGATCATTGTATTACAAATAATTTATCTGCTTTTAGTTTGACAGTTTATTATACAATAGTAAAATGTGGACAAGCCAAGCACATGCGAGCGTAATTCAGTGGTAGAATGCCAGCTTCCCAAGCTGGACGTCGCCGGTTCGAATCCGGTCGCTCGTTTTTTCTCATAAACAATTAAACAGCAAGGACTTACAGGGGGAAATCGGTCATTAAATTTTATAGTCATAAACCAAATCAAAAACGTATACAGTATACGAAAGGCAGGTTTCTAGACTATGAAAATGAAATTTTCAAGTTATCGTAAACAGAAAAAAAGTGTAACCATTCACAGTTTTGTGGGAATTAGTTTTGGGTATTGAGAGTTATCGTAAGTGGCATTGAGTGCGTCAAGGAAGAATTTATAGACACTGCGTTTATGTCTGGTGCAGGTGACTACCACTGTTCAGGTTCGTTGGCACCAACGCATTCCAGCCCAACTGCGCGTGCCTTGAGTGACACGTCGGTCGATCACAACGAACCGAATAGTTTGTTCGCTAAGATTATTTGTCGGGCTTACGCCTTGGCGGTCTAAAAATAAAAATCAGATTAATTCATGCCTACCAAGCGATACCTATTTATAAATCAATAGCATAGGAGCAGTAGACTGCCAATTGGATACATCATTGCCATATTGGTTGGTATTTATACGATGTAATGATTGGCCAGCCCCATCTGGTTCGGTGGGCCAAGGATCGCTACCCACAGGATGAGAACCATCGCTAAAGAAAACATGATCCACACAAATCCAGTAATGGCCACCTAAGCCATTGATATCACCTGGTTGACAAAGCTGTATCTTTTCGCCGCCGTTACTAAGGCTGCCGATTATCCATTGTAGAATCTGCGTTCCAGGGAGAGCGGTAAATTCGCTTTCGAATGCTTGCTGATTCTTTACCAGTAGCAAGCGTTCACTTGGTCCGAGAGTGACCGGACCACTACTTGCGGGGGTGGGGAATATAAAATCAAGCCCGCCTTCATCACTAAACCGCCAACCCTCATTCTGTTCTGTATCGAAGAGCATAACTTCTTTATCGCTGATATTAAGCAGTTCAACATATTCAGCGTCGCTGTTGGTTTGCGGGTGATACATAATCTCAACTAATGACAATTGGTCCGATTTGAGGATAATCATTAACTGCCCCCGGTGAACGCTGGCTGAGCATTACAAAATCTAAATCGCCTGTACTATTTTCATAACGGCCAACAGAAACATCCGGCAGTGAAGCGCCAAATTCCTCCTTTTCGCGAAGGCCCGTAAGCTGGCCGTTTGAACCTGATGAAAGATAAACTGTTTCGCCATTTTCACTCAAAGCAAAAGCATCATTACAGCCCGGATCGGAATCATTGCTGAAATGGTCTGTTTGCGTAAATACGATATAGCTTAAAGGAGCGACCGTTACGCCAGAGGCAATCTCATACTTCTGCAGATTGTCAGCATCGTCGCTTAAAAACCAACCGCTAAGGTCAATTTCACGGTCAGTCGTGTTATATAGTTCAATCCAGTCAGATATTAAAATATTCGAATGAGCCAGAACTTCGTTAATAACGATATCACCAGGCCTTGGACCATTGTCATCGGCACCGGGGGTGCCCAGTTTGTAAGTGCTGGAAGCCCATGTGGACTTTTCAATCCATTGATTCGGATCGGTATTGATTGCATCACGAACGGTTAGGCTAAAGCCCTGTCCATCGGTAATATCATACCAGCTATCTTTATATTTGAAGTCATGGATCACGCCACCAATCGCATCGAGCAGTCGTAAACGTTCACCACCATTGTCCAGATTGCCGGTATATTCTCCAGCAATCGTGCCATTGAATTGCGGATATTGCGAAGTAAAAGCTTCCTGATCTTTCACGACAACAACAAAATCGCTGGATGCTAACTGGATATTTGGAAAGATAAAATCAATGCCTTTGTCAAACTGTACCAGGTTTAGATTAATTGGTTCAGTGCCAATGTTTTGCAACTCGATGAACTCGGAATTCGGATCGCCAGTTGGGATATTCTGGGGATGGTACATAATCTCTGTAATGCGTAGATTATCCATAACCGGGCCAACAGAATAGACGGTATCACTCAAGGCACTCCATTGGGCATTACTGAAGATGCGAGCTTTTACGTGCGAACTGTTGTTCAATATCTCCTGAGAAGGTTCGCCGCTGTCAGCAATAACCGTGGCATACATACTCAAATCGAAACTGATATCGCTACTGGTATCGCTATGCTGATGTACTTCAACTGCAAGAATATTATCGCCTTGATTAAGAATAGCGGGATCGATATCTGTAAATATTATCGTAGAATTGTCGCCCCGGGCAACGCTAGACAGTGTATCATAAGCAATCACACCGGTTGGCATATCGCAACGTGCAACTTCAGTGCCATTGATATAAATCACTGCACCATCATCATAAAGCATATTGACAGTAAGAGCCATAATTTCCGTGACATTGGTGATATTAAATACTTTCCGGAAATACGCTGATCTGCGACCATTGACTTTTGGACCAACATCGGTAGCTTCATCGCCATCACCGAAACCAAGCTGTCCTGGCCCGAAGCCCCATGATTCATCATTAAAAACAGACTCAAGCCAAATAGTCCCTTGATCGCTGCCGTCATAAAGATATTTCCATGTCGCACCTGTTTCGACAATTGCGACCTGCTGAGTATTTTGTCCAGTCTGAAATATTTTAGCGTCGGGGTTGACTAATCCGCCAGGTAGTCGCGGGTCTGAATTGTCAAGGGTGTAATAAATTGTGCCGGAAGCATTTGGATTAGTTATCGTCAGACTATCGCCAACTGAAGCGTAGCCACTATACTGAGCGACACCATTGACATTGAATACCGGAGCATCAATAGAAGGAAAAAGATTTGTATTGCGAAAAACATTAATGATCGCATAAGAGTTAGCTGTGTCATGGATAGCTGGGATATAGTTATTGATAATATTATCCCGCTCGATAACCCATGAATCCTCACGGGTAAAGTAGTAATCCGGGGCGTGCGGAGCCTGTGGATAAAGATTATCATTAATGTCATCCGGCGAAGCAGGCTGTTCAATAGGATTACCATAAGGTGTGCTCATCTGCGTATCACCCCAACGTGCCGATTCAGCGACAATGGCTTTATCTATCCAGCTGGAGATATCACGATAACGAGCTTGAGAATTAGTGATATTTAACGCACCATCATTAAAACAGTGCTTTTGCACACGATCAGCAAAGAGCATACAGAAATCTTTGCTGGTACGCATTTTTTGGAACAATGCACCTGCGCCAGTGCTATTATTAATTTTAGTGGCTGCCCGGCCATGGTAGTCCAGGACAATTTCTTGATCCCAGGCAAAGAAACGAAACTTGCCATCGCCACTTACCGCATTGGCAGCGGCATAGCCGTTGTGATGTGGCCAATCCTCGGAATCAGCATAAAAATGTAATAGCATGTAATCCGCAAAATTTCTGACATCAAGATAATCCTGTATCTGATCGTAACCGGCCACAGTTGAAGGGTTAATAGACATCATCGTGTTCCAGCGTGAACCCGGAGAAGAGAAGTCTGCATTAATCTCCCAATCCTCAGGCTTACCACCGAGATGATCGGCAAAGAAATCATCTGACAACCTTTCGCTAAGATTGTGAATACCAAAGTAAAGGCCATTGACATAAAGATGAGTATAATTTCCAAAACTGGAAGGCTGGCCCATATCCTTAAGGCTTTCTTTCATCCAGATGTCACGGATATATTGCGAATCGTTTGGACGATACCGGGAAGAAGAACTCCAGGATACCAGAGCCCAGGAATCGGTAAAACAAGCACGTAGAACAAGCTGATTGAACACCGCTACATCTGATTCAGCAAAAAGTGGATAATCAAGTTTAGATGCCCCGTAAAGGCTTGTAAAGGTCAAACGCAGCGAATGTTTCTGCATGCGATAAGGATTGCGGCTGGAGTTACCATGGATCTCAATCTTGCAGTCATCCTGGAAACCTTTTGTGCCATCGGGATAGATATATTCAACTGAACATTTACGTTCCCATCGTTCCAGGGGGTTAGCGTAAATGCCGGTAGCGTCGCTGATAAAGTCATCTGGTGCCATCGAAATAGAAACTGTCGGAATATCAAGTAAAGCATCGCGAACGGAGTATCCGGGCAGTGTATTATCGACAACTCTGGGGTCCATCTGATAGTCTGCCGGAACTGTTCCTTGTGAAATCTGACCCCAACTGACTGGCCAATTCACGGGATCTGCAGGCTGGGATGCCACATCATCAACAAAGATATAGGTATCTGTAGTCACACCGCCCGATAGCCATCCAGACTTAAAAGTAGCAGAACGCAGATTAGTTGTTGTAGTAATATTTATTGAAGTAGCAGGATTATAGAGCAATCCATGCTGTTCAGTCGGTTCGGAACCGTCGAGTGTATAACGAATAAAAACATCAGGCGTAGCACATGATATCATTAAGCTAAACGGCTGATCATAGAAACCTCGCGATTGACTGTGAGATGTTTTGTCGGTAAATGCTATGAAAGCCTTTGTATTAGGCTCACTAGGAGTTGGGTCCGCGAAGTAACGATATTCCGTAAACCACAGCCCATAGGAGATATCTCTCGTCTGGATTGGGAAGGAAGGAGTGTATTCATGTTCGATTTTACCACTAGAATTAACAAGAGCCAGATATTCGCCATCTTTGGAAAGTGCGAAGTTGGTATGATAATATCCTTTGGCATCGACATAATTATCACTACTCTGGCCGGAAGCAAACACCACAAGATACCCCCCAGCCGGCAAAACCGTCTGAGTAGGGAAAGGCCACTTCTGCAGGTCATCCTGACTATCAGTCAGATACCAGTCATCCAGCGACACGGGGATTGAGCCTTGATTGTGCAATTCTATCCAGTCAGAAGCGTTACCATCGCCATCAAAAAAACTTGAACGGTTCGATGCGACAAATTCGCTGATCACCACTTTTGAAGTATCAACCTGCCAGTTAGAAGCCAAAAGAGAGAAGTCATTCGTCGAAACGATACCACTATCATCAAGGTCAGCACAATGATTCTGGTCGGGGCAACTACCCAGCCATTGACTAACCAGAATCGAAAGATCCTGCAAGTCAACCACCCCATCATGGTCAATATCACCCACCAACGGTTCAAGAACTACAACAGTTACGACATATTCACCCGTCTTCCCATCTTCAATACCTTGTCCAAGCGGCCCATCGGTAATTTGCAACAACAATTCATATGTCCCCGCCAGCGTAAACGTAACGCTGACATCCTCAGCATCTACCGCTACTGGATCAAACGAAATCGGAGCCGGACCACTGAGTTGAGACCACTTGTATTGCAGTTCATAGGAGGTTCCCAAATCAGGATAGTTTGGATCACACCCCTGAATATAAGGCTTACCGTCATCAGTCACATCAACATCAACAACTAATGAAGCATACGCATAGGTTGACAAAACATTCGGACCAACAATTGTTGGCGGCATGTTGGCACAAGAATTCGATACTTTATACGCCACACCAATATAATCACAACGGCTGCTACTGATTGTTCCTTTGATATAAACAGATATCTCATTACCCACAACGTTACCGATAGGAGTAATACCAACACCCCAGGTTCCAGTAGCTGTGCCTAATTGCGACACAAACGTTGTTCGGTCACAAATATAGACAGGCGATGGTTCCAGTCCAGCCAGTAACATTGACGTATCGCTGCTAGTATCGATCCGGTAAACATGAACCAGGAACACATCATAACTGGCACTAGCCAAATCAGATATAGTAGTCACTAGCTCTGGCGCATTAACTTTGTCGTCGCCAGAAAGTTCGTACAACCGGTCGGTGGTACCGGTCAAGTCTTCATACCCTGTAAAGAAGGGGTCAATCGTTCGTTCTCGCCAAAGATTATCTATGGTGCTCGTATCCATAGCCCCCCAATAGCCCACTCCATGTGCACGAAGTGTGTTGCCGGGAGTATCGCCAGACTTATAGGGATCGGCTTCCACAATCGTAAGATCGCCAAGCTCAGGAGTATTCACCGTAAACGTTGCTGCATGAAGTATACCGCCCATACAGAAAGCAAGAAGTAAATATAACTGTTTCAACGTAAGCACTCTAATTTCCCCCGCAGAAAGACTGTGGATATAAACCGCATTCCAACCAGTATTGGCCAAATATCGCAAAGTCCTGCAAATCAACAACACAATTACCATCAAAATCCATATCAGGAGAAATGCATTGATTCGATGGTATCATAATTCCCACAACATTGAGGTCAAAGTCAGTATAAGTATAGTATTTCCCAGCCAGCCACAGCAAGGCTGAATTCGCTCCATCAGATGCCGGCTTAATTGGTCTTATATTATCAATAGAAGAATTTTCGGTAATCGAAGTCCATGCCCAATTGGCACCTCCATCAGCAGTAAAGCCTTTGAAGATTTCATAATGTTGTTTATTGTCAGCTGAACTAATCAGGGCATCCCCTGTAATCGGATCAACATTGGCTGAAAGATAAACAATACTTGAATCATCCGGGTCTAATGAAACCAGACCGGTATAGTCATCTTCTGAACCATTAGGGCTGGCAGCGTAAATATCACGACCTGCATAGGCCAGTTTATTAACAAGCCAATCGGATCCATCGTAGCGAGCGTAGAAAAACATGTGATCAAGGCTATCGGTTCCGGCACTAAGAGCACCCGGATCAATTCTGGCCTGAAATATCGCATATGGATTTCCGTTAGAATCAACTTCCAGGTCAACTGTCCATGCCCGCGTCATCGGGTTACCATCAACAACAGTGTTGGCGGCAAAAATTTTCGTGTATGCTGTTGGAGACTCAGCATTATTATCATAAATATTATTATCAATTACCACACCTGCGGAATTATAAACTTTCCCATCTTTGACATAACCATGATAAATGCTATTGTTGACATTACGAGGATGACCTTCTGTGGTAATAAAGTGAATCGCATCTATATCATTTGAAGCATACCTGACATAAGGACGATCTCCAAGACGAGTCAACAATTTGCCTCCAAGTTGCCATGATTGCCCCTGATCGTCAGAGTAAGACATGGTCGGATTCCAATCTAATGCGCGATGAAAATTGTAAATCCGATTGCTATCATTAAACTGATAAACATTTGAATAAGTGGTGCCAGCGCCGGGATTATAGATTTTTTCAGGCTGCCATGCAGTTATGTCGTGAGGATTAGTCGATATGCGATATCGGGAATAATTATCGCTGCCATGCTTGGAATAAACTGCAAGATAGCGTCCATCGGGTCGAACAAGCAAAGCTGGCGAATCATGATCATCGGCCTGCAAATTAGCATTAAGTACAAACTTTTCAACGTTTCCGGTAGCGAAATCAAAGGCGGCAACTTCAATATTACCATTTCTAACAGCACCATCAGTACCATTATTATCGGCAACAGAACCAATAAGCAGCTTACCATTATCGATAATCACCCGCTCATCTTCATACCAGCACCAGGCACTGTTATCATTGATAACAGGATAAACTTCACCGGGTTGGGGCGGAACAATCACAGGCCCTTGCTCAAACCATTCTCCCATAAATACAGATAAATCCTGCACATCAACAATACAGTCATCGGTCAGGTCGTATGCCGGGGGGTTCTGACAGAAAGGAGTGTCCAGAATTTCATAAGCTACACCGTCATACCATACGCGGTAGTTACTGCCCGAAGCCGTATCAACATCGTCAATATAAACTGCAATTTGTCCATTATCATCAGCAAAAGCCTGACCGATCAAGCCTCGCAGCTGGATACGGTTGGAATTATTCACTGAAGTCAACCCAAGATTTTCCACACGGCTCAAAGTATCATTTGTGCCAATATGGTTATTCACCCCTATCATCTCATTTACACGGGAAAACCCCTGCATTTGATCAGGTGCCAGGCCAGCCATCACAGCCCAATTAGAATTTGTCGCTGAAAGATAGTCGACATAAACATGATAAAGCTGTCCCGGTATCAGGTTTGAAATAGTCGTTACCAGCATCTTCTGGTCTCCGATCGTCGTACCACCAACAGCACCTTGATTATCAGTTTCAAACACACCATTGTTACCAGTTTCATCAAAGCCATAACCGGCACGAAAAGTCCAATCAGGCTGGGTCTGAGAACCATATGCCACAAACCAACCATCAGCAGGTCCGCCAACGGCATCGGTATTTCCGTCATTACAGTCCACATGTATAACCGCCGAACTGCAAACTTGTGTCATTAGTAATACCACAGCCAGGAGTCCTGTTATCTTCCTGCTGATCGTTTCTTTTCTATCCTGACGATCTGGGAGTTCCGTATTTGAATCACAACCATCCCATAGTCTAGGGAATAGGTGTGTTAAGCTGATTTGCGGTAGCAAAAATAGCTTTTTTTTGGGG
>JAEIOG010000074.1 GCA_016342495.1 Phycisphaerae bacterium | reverse complement strand
GGCAGTTTAAGGTTGAAAACGCTCAGACAAAATTGAAATCACTCTACCCAACTATTAAAGTGTGACTGAGCACTAGGTTGATATGCAATTTATATTTTATATTTTAATCAAGGAAAATTTATATGAATAAACGGATTGAAAAACTTCGCAGCCAGAGTGTGGATGCTAAACCTTTTATCAGCAGCGAAAGAGCTGAACTGATTACAGAATTTTACCAGAGCGGTATCGCCATGGAAGTTTCCACGCCAGTGGCTCGAGCAATGGCGTTCAAATACATCATGGAAAACAAAGCGATATGTGTCAATGATGGCGAGCTAATCGTTGGCGAACGCGGCCCGGCGCCCAAAGCTACGCCGACCTATCCAGAGCTTTGCTGTCATAGCATTGAAGATTTCCAGATTATGAGCAATCGAGAACGGACGCCATTTGCTGTCAGCGAAGAAACCATGAAAGTTTATAAGGAAAATATTATTCCATTTTGGTCTGGCAAAACCATGCGGGAAAAAGTATTTGCCGCAATGAGTGATAAATGGAATGCGGCATTTGAAGCGGGCGTTTATACCGAATTTATGGAACAGCGTGCACCCGGCCATGCTATTGGTGATGGTAAGATTTACAAACGCGGACTGCTTGGCTTGAAAAAAGATGTGGCAGAAAGTCTGGCTCAGCTGGATTTCATCTGTGACCCCGAAGCCTATGACAAACAGCAGGAACTGGAAGCTATTGGCATCGCATTAGATGCTGTGATGATTTTCGCTAAGCGTTATAGCGAGAAATGCACAGAGCTGGCCAAAAATGAAACCGATCCAAAACGTAAAGCTGAACTGGAAAATATTGCAGAAGTTTGCAGCCACGTACCAGCTAATCCGCCCCGCACATTCCAGGAAGCATTACAATGCTACTGGTTTGTACACTTAGGCGTAACAACAGAATTAAATGTTTGGGATTCTTATAACCCCGGCAGGCTCGACCAGCACCTGTGGCCTTTCTATAAAAAAGAAATTGCAGATGGCAGCTTAACACCTGAGCAGGCCAAAGAACTTCTGGAATGCTTCTGGGTTAAGTTTAATAACCAGCCCGCACCACCAAAGGTTGGCATTACCGAAGAGCAAAGCGGGACATATACCGATTTCGCATTGATAAATGTTGGCGGAGTGGATGCAATCACTGGCTCCGATGCGGTCAATGATGTTTCATATTTAATTTTAGATGTGATCAATGAAATGCGTCTGGTTCAACCCAGTGGCTGTATACAATTGAGTGCGAAAAATCCGGAAAGATTCGTAAGACATGCTTGCAAGGTCATTCGCAGCGGTATGGGCCAGCCTTCGGTATTTAATTCCGATGTGATTTTGCGCGAAATGCTGCACGATGGCAAAACCATGGCCGATGGTCGTGATGGTGGTCCCAGTGGTTGCGTCACTATCAGCGCCTTTGGCAAAGAAAGCTGTACACTGACCGGATATATTAACTGGCCTAAAATTCTGGAACTGGCATTAAATAATGGAATTGACTCCAATAGCGGTAAACGTGTAGGTATCGAAAGCGGCAATGCTGTTGATTTTGAAACGATTGAAGATGTTATCGAAGCTTATAAATTGCAACTTGGCTATTTCCTGGATTTGAAAATTCTGGGCAATAATGTAATTGAAAGACTATATGCTAATTATATGCCAAGCCCATTCATGTCGGCTTTAGTTGATGATTGCATCAAGCGCGGCAAAGATTATCACAATGGCGGCCCCCGTTATAATCCGACTTATATCCAGGGCGTTGGCATAGGCACACTAACCGATGCTTTGTCGGCAATGAAATATCATGTATTTGAAAATAACAATGTAAGCATGGCCGAATTGGCCGAAGCTTTGAAAAACGATTTCGTGGGATATGAAGATTTACAGATACAGCTGGAAAATCGCTCGCCACGTTATGGCTGCGATGATGACTATGCTGATGATATTGCCAGAGAAGCTTTTGAAATTTATTACGAGCTATTAAATGACAGGCCCAATACCAAAGGCGGAAAATACCGCGTCAATCTATTGCCTACAACTGTACATATTTATTTTGGACAGGTAACCGGAGCGATGGCCCATGGACGCAAAGCTGGTATGCCGGTTTCCGATGGCATTTCACCTACCCAGGGAACCGACAGCCACGGCCCAACCTCAATTATCAAGTCAGCGGCAAAAATTGACCATAGCAGAACCGGCGGAACGCTTTTGAATATGAAATTTAACCCGCAGGTACTCGAAGGTGAAAGTATTAATAAACTTGGGTCGCTGATTAGAAGTTATTTCAAACTTGATGGCCATCATGTACAATTCAATGTGGTTAATAAAGATACGATGCTTAAAGCCCAGAAAAATCCACAGGAATACAAAGATTTAATTGTACGGGTGGCTGGCTACAGCGACTACTTCGTAGAACTGGGTGAGGATTTACAAAATGAAATTATCGCCCGAACAGAAATATCAGAGTTTTAATTAACTCAAACTGGCCTTTAGTAAATCTGGGTTATTGTAAAGGACAATATTATGAACCGTAGAGAATTTCTGAAAAAGTCGTTTCTGTCTATTTCTGCAATTAATTTTCTGAACGGATGCAATCCGAATCCTACAATAATACTAACTAAACAACCAAATGTACTGATGATATGTATTGATGACCTTAATGACTGGATTGGCTGTATGGCAGGCCACCCCAACACTAAAACCCCAAATATTGATAAGCTGGCCGCTGCGTCAACCTTGTTTACCAATGCCCACTGCCAGGCACCAATATGCGGGCCTTCCCGGGCAAGTTTGATGAGCGGGCTGTTACCATCCAGCACTGGAATTTATGGCCAGATTTATGACAATAATATTCGCCAGGCGCATCCTAGTACAGAAAAATGTACTTTCATGCCTGAATATTTCAAAAAAAACGGTTACAAAACCATGGGGATTGGAAAAATTTTCCATACTCATGCACCCGATCAAGCGTTTGAAATCTCCGGTGGACGCGTTAAAGGTTTTGGCCCAACTCCTCCCAAACGAGTAAACTGGAACCGCAAAGGCACCGCAACTGACTGGGGCGCATATCCACAGCACGATCATCAAATGCCGGATTACCAGTCAGCAAAATGGACCATTGAAAAATTAAAACAAGACCATCAACGACCTTTTTTTCTGACAGTTGGCTTTTTAAGGCCCCATGTACCCTGGTTTGTTCCACAGAAATGGTTTGACCTACACCCAATTGAAACAATTAAAAATCCACCTTATCTCGAAAATGATTCCGATGACTTGCCGGAAATAGCGATTAAATTATCTGAGATGCCCATGATGCCAACAACCAAGTGGGCCATCGAAAATAAACAATGGAAAAATATAACTCAGGCATATCTTGCATGTGTGTCTTTTGTGGACCATTATGTAGGTGAAGTTCTTAATGCACTAGAAAACAGCAAATATAAAAACAATACCCTTGTCATATTATGGTCAGACCATGGTTACCATTTAGGTGAAAAAAATCGTTTTGCCAAACATTCCATCTGGGAACGGGCAACCCGCACTCCTTTGATAATCAAACTTCCCGGTCAACAAAAACCTCAGCGTTGCAGCAAACCTGTGGGCCTGATAGATATTTACCCTACTTTGCTGGATTTATGCAATTTCGATGCTAATCCACAAAATCAAGGAAACAGCTTATTGCCGCTATTGCAAAAACCTGACAGACCCTGGCCCCATATCGCAATCACTACCTATGGCCGCAACAATCACGCTATCCGCAGTGAACACTATCGCTATATCCGATATGAAGATGGCAGCGAAGAACTCTATGACCATCGCAATGATGCCAACGAATGGCATAACTTAGCTTCCAACCAAAAGTATCTCCAGATCAAAGAAAAATTAAAAGCCCAATTACCAAAAGATAATCAACCCTGGTCTAAAGAATCTGTTTATAATATCAATGAATATTTCACAAATCAGCGAAAGCAAAATATGACATCGGAAACTAGAAATACCAATTAACACCCATAATTTTATCACATTTTTATTGGTGCAAATTGGCCTGCAGAGCTTTTTGAATAACTTCAGTCAGGTAATTAAGTTGGTCATTAGTTATTATATATGGAGGCATAAGATAGATAAGGTTATTAAATGGGCGTATCCATACATTGTTTTTAACGAAGAATTCCTGAAGTTTAGCGACATTTACCGGATTTTCGGTTTCGACTACCCCAATAGCGCCAAGGGTTCTGACATCTTTTACGCCGGGGATTGTTTTACATGGTTCCAACCCTTCGGTTAGGAGCTTCTTAATATTTTCAACTTGAGCAGGCCAACGGTTTTGTTCGAGGATTTCAAGGTTTGCGATAGCGACAGCACAAGCCAACGGGTTGGCCATAAAAGTTGGGCCATGCATGAACACACCAGAATCGGCTGATATGCCATGAGCGACTTTGGTTGTGGCAAGCACCGCTACCAAAGTCATATAGCCAGCGGTCAGCGATTTGCCAACACACATGATATCAGGAGAAATATCAGGCCATTGGCAGGCGAACAATTTCCCGCTGCGGCCAAAGCCAGTAGCTATTTCATCAAAAATTAACAATACATTATATTCGTCGCAAAGCCTGCGCAAGTCTTTGAGATAATCGCCGTGATAGAACCACATGCCACCTGCGCCCTGAACGACAGGTTCGATAATGACCGCTGCTATATTTTCATGATAAAGTTCGAGTTGCCGCTGAATATCTGTGATGCTTTGTGGGTCATAAGGCTGGTCAAATCGACAGGTGGGCTGCTCGGCGAAATATTGCTTAGTAACAACATCGGCAAAAATCTGGTGCATTCCAGTAACCGGATCGCACACACTCATCGCGGCAAAAGTATCGCCATGATAGCCCTTGCGAACGGTAAGCAGACGTCTTTTGCTTTTATTTCCTGAAGCATGATGATATTGCAGAGCCATCTTGATAGCAACTTCAACTGAAACCGAACCGGAATCGGCAAAGAAAATATGCTGGAGAGGTTCAGGGGTTATCGCCAGCAGTTTTTCAGCTAAGGTAACCGCTGACGGATGGGTTATGCCGCCAAACATTACATGGGACATTTTATCAATTTGCGTTTTAGCTGCTGCGTTAAGCTCAGGGTGATTATAACCATGAATCGCACACCACCATGAACTCATGCCATCAATTAACTTACGGCCATCGGCTAATTCAAGTTCGCAACCCTGGGCAGCGACAACTGGAATAGCTGGCAATGGATTAGTCATCGAAGTATAAGGATGCCAGATATGCTTTTTATCGAAGGCTATTAAATTGTTTATTTGTTCTGGTTTCATTATGGTATCAATGTATGCAGATTAGTTTCTGGTAGATTTTCAAAGTCATCAATTTTCGGCAATTCGATAAGCTTAGCAGTTGGATTATATTGTTTTAGTTTATCGCTGATGATTTTTTGTGAGTCAGCAGTTATCACCGGGGCGCTTTGCTGATGCATATTATAAATTATACCAACAACGTCGCAATTACGATTATGGGCACACTCCAGAGTCATCAATGTATGGTTAATACTGCCGAGGCGGGGCGAACTGACTATTATTACAGGCCAACGCTGGGCGGCAACAAAATCAGCTGTCAATAGATCATCATCTAGCGGAACCAGCAAGCCACCTGCACCTTCTACCAGTACAATATCATAAATTTTTTCAAGCTGGGAAATCGCATTAATTATCACATTTGCATCAATGGCAGTGTTTTCCTGCCGGGCGGCCAGATGAGGCGAGGCCGGGAGTTTAAATGTGTATGGGCAGGTCAGCTTTTGATTATCTTCGGACAATAAATCAATACCCATGATTTTGCGATGCTGGATTATATCTTCGGCGATACCCACACAGCCAGTCTGAGCGAGTTTAGCGGTAATAACGCTTTTACCCCGGTCCAGCAGACTCTTAGCCAACATAGCGGTGGCATAGGTTTTGCCAATGCCGGTATCAATTCCTGTTATAAAGTAAGTTGTCATCGGGGTATTATATCATTTAACCGAAGCGATTACAACTATTGGATGATAAGTAAGTATAACGCCATCATTTTGGGTGAATTTCTGGATATATGCTTCATTAAAGTTTTTCAGGTCGTTGCGAGTCCATTGGACATTTGAAAGAGAAGTTACGCCCGTCTGCTTGAGATGCTTTAAGACATCGGAAGGATTTTCAAACTTACAATAATGATGTTTTTCATAGCAGGTCAGGACATTGAAATTCTTGCCGAGGATAGCTTTCAATTCATCAACTGCTGGATAATCCAAAGCCAAACCGGTTAGTTGAGCGATTTCATTGAGATTGTCAGGGCCAAAAGTTGAAAACGCTAAGATGCCATCTGGGCTGAGCCACCGGGCAAATTTTTTAAATGCATCATCAAGATTGTGTAGCCATTGAAAGGTTGAGCTGGAAATCACAAGATCGAGTTTATTGTGAATAGAATCGATTTTTTCAATATCACCAGGAATAAAGGAGCTATTATCGATTTGATCAGCCAATACATGACACTGACTGACAATATCATTGAGATAGAGCTTCTCATAAACTATTTTTTTTTCGATTTGTTTTGTAAGTAGACCCGTACCACATCCAACTTCGATTATTATATCAAATATATTGTCCGTGATTTTGGTCATCTCTCGAATTAAAGTTTTAGCAATATCCAGCTGAACCGAGGCATTGGCCGGATAGGTTTTCAGGCTCCGGGTAAAGCGTTGAGCGATGAGTTTTTTGTCAGGCTTGGGTGAAAAGTAATTTGGATTTGCAAGCTGTTGCCAGAACTTTATTTTCGCGAAACAATAATGTGGTTTGTCCAGCTCGATAGTTTTAACCGATTTAGTCTGCCAGAAATTCAATTGATTCGCCGTTGGCATGATCCGATCTTGCTTAGCAATAATCGCTAAATCAAAAAGATTGGAATCATTGAAATTATTATTCAGGATTCTATCCTGAAGATTTTCAAGTTCCTGTTTCTGGTCGGAAATATTACGCCCAGGCTTATTGGCATTAAAAAAATTAAAATTATCTTTGGTTTTGCACATGCGGCGATTAAAATTGTTTAATGATGCTTCATCAAGATTATCAATCGTTGCTTGAAAAATATCTGGGGCGATTCCAAATTTGTCGCTGATCGGATTAAGTGTACCATTAATCGCAATTGCAAAATCGGGTTTGAAATCAAGCTTATCACAAAGTTCAGCCGCCGCCCATACCCCCAGCGACCAGGCGACTAATATGGTTTTGCGGTATTGCTGTGCAATTTCACACAAATCAAGCTCAAGGATTGCCGATGTGTAATCACTGATTTCCAAAACATCAAGATCGACAGCGGCCAGATGAGCAAAGGGCTCGCCATCCATCGCCCAACCATTAAAGAAAACCAGTAGATGGTCATTATTTAATTTATTGATCCAGTTATACTTCATAAGCTTATCAATATTTTTTCAATATCGGTTTCGGCCAATGCCGCGTTCAGTGAAAACCTCAAACGCGCCGTGCCCTGCGGGACAGTCGGTGGCCTGATCGCAAAAACCTGAAAATTCGCTTGACGGAGTTTGTCGGCCATATCTAAAGCCTTTTCGTTTTCACCTAAGATAAGCGGCACGATCTGCGATTTGCCTGCTGTTGCGAATCCTTTCTGCTCTAAACCCTTCCTCAAGATATTAGAAATATTTATCAGATATCGACGTCTATCATTCATAGCAATGACTTTTTCTAAAATGAAACTGGTCCAGCTCAGCACCACCGGAGGCAATGCGGTAGTAAAAATTAAAGACCTCATTTTATTTACCAGAAATTGCTTAACCGGCTCAGAAGTAATCACACAGGCCCCGCTTGAACATATAGCCTTGCCAAAAGTTGCGATTATAATATCAATATCATTAATCAAACCAAGATCTTCACATAAACCACATCCTTTATCACCAAATACACCAATAGCATGGGCCTCATCGACAATTAAAATACAATTATATTTTTCTTTGATTTCTACAAGTTTTTCAAGGTCGGCAATATCGCCATCCATACTAAAAACACTCTCGGTAACAATAAAGGCATGTTGGTATTCATTTCTGTTTTTCAGCATATTTTCCAGATGGACATAATCCAGATGATTGTATCGCTTAAAATCGGCCTGAGCGAGTTGGCAGCCATCAATTATGCTGGCATGGTTAAGTTTATCGCCAAGAATCAAATCAGCTTTGCTGGAAAGAGCTGGCAGAATACCAATGTTGGCATGATAACCACTATTGAAAATTAAAGCCGCCCGCCCGCCATACATTCCGCTAAGTAAATTTTCAGCTTCTGTATAATATTTATGATTGCCCGTCAGTAATCTGGATGAACTTGCAGAAAGATTATACTTATCGTACGGCAGCTCATTATAAAATTCCTCATAAAGCTTCATATCTTGAGATAAACCCAGATAATCATTACTGGAAAGATTCAGCATCCCCGAACTATCTGCGACTTCGCTAAGCTGACGAAGCTGATGCTGCGACTCTAATTGAGCTAATTGCTCATTTATAAATTTTTCAAAATCTATGGCCACAATCACCCCTGCAAAATTTCAAGACCCAGCTCTTGTATCATTTCTTTATCGCTGGTTGGCATCTGGCCTTTGGTGGTAAGATAATCACCTGTCATAATAGCATTGGCGCCAGCAGCAAATATTTGATTTTGTTTATCCTTTAGCACAACCCCGCGCCCACCACAAATCCTCAAAGTTTTCGTCGGCAATATATGACGATAAACCGCAATAATTCGCAAAGCTTCATCGGCAGATAATAATTCCGTATCACCTAATGGCGTTCCCAAATGGGGTATCAAAAAATTAATCGGCACACTATCGACACCCAGCCTACTAAGAGCAAGGGCAAGATCAATACGATCCTCCCAGCTTTCACCCAGGCCAAACAGCCCACCACTGCATACTTCCAGCCCGGCCTGTTTTGCCGCCTGTACAGTTTTGAATCTTTCAGCCCATTCCTGAGTCGAACATATTTCAGGATAGAATTTTTCGGAAGTTTCCAGGTTATGATGATAACGATTCAGTCCCGCAGCTTTGAGTCTGCCCATATCTTCCATCGTCAATCTTCCCAATGAAGCACAAATCTCACATTTGACTTTACCATTGGTTTGCTTCAGCGAATCAGCAAAAATATCAACATCCTCACTGGTCAACCGCCCGCCACTGGTTACCACGCCACAGCTATGCGTTCCATTTGCATCGGCATCATAGATATTTTCGGCCAGCTCCGATGCCAGCATAAAAGGATAAACCGGTGGTTCAGCCGCATAATGTCCCGATTGACTGCAAAACCTGCAATCCATATCGCACACGCCCGATTTGGCATTGATTATCATACAGAGCTTAACTTTATTACCAAAAAATTTCTGCCGAATCTGGTTGGAACTATTGATAAGTTCGCCCAAATCAGCATTACAAGCCAATTCTAAAGCCACCGTTTTGCTACAAACTACCCCCGCAAGAGCTTCTCTGGTTATTTCCGCTATATCAATTATCATTAAATTTCCGTATTATACTCATAACAATTAAGTTTTGCCCATTTTGTCTGCATATAAGTTTACATACAGCAAGGCTTTAGCGTTGGCTCTGCCAGATAAATCCATACCATTTGAGTATATATTAAGGATGGTAGTTCCAACTGCCTGTTCCAATTGATGATTATATTAGCACAGCTTCAATTGTCAATGATATTACTTACCTCCAATATTTGTCAATCCTGGCCCGCCAAACCAATTTCCTCAGCAACCTGCCGCATGCCTTCAATTGTCTCGGCGAACAACTCATCCAGCTCCATCCCCAGCATTCCCGCTCCTTTTTCAATAGTTTCCCGGCTAACCCCTGCGGCAAAGGATTGATTCTTCCATTTCTTCTTAACCGATTTTGTTGCCATATCCATAACTGATTTGGAAGGACGCACCAAAGCCGTCGCTGTAATTAAACCGGTCAGTTCATCGGTAGCATAAAGCACCTTTTCCATCGTGCTTTCCGGCGGTACTTCGCTACATATCCCCCACCCATGTGACACAATCGCCCTGACATAATCCTCGGGCCAGCCTTTCTTGTTCAATATTTCAGCGGTCTTGGTGCAATGTTCATCGGGATACTGCTGATAATCAAGATCATGAACCAAGCCAATGATACCCCATTTTTCAATATCTTCACCGTGCTTGGCCGCAAAATACCGCATCACCCCTTCAACTGCCAGGCCATGCCGAATCAGCGACTCATCGGTATTGTATTCTTTCAACAATGCCAAAGCTTCTTCTCTGTTTGGTATATATCCCATTTTTTACTCCTTAAATTAACTGCCTGCAATTATTACAAGGTTGTGCAGACAATACCCCACATTCAACATACTTCCGGTAATAAATACCGAGCTTTTTCTCACTTAAAAAAAATCTTCCAGCCTACCGAACCTGTCTCCTCCGGCAAATAATAAACCTTAAGCACATTACCTTCCAGTTCGGTTTTGGCATTTTGTTCATTAACAACCGCACCAGTGAATTCATACCCATTCGGCACATAAAAAGTCATAACATACAAATCGCCAACTATCACCCGGCTACGGCCATCAATGGCATTATCCAGCCACACCATCTTTTCTATTTCAGCGGCACCCTGTGAAAGATGCCTGCTCGTTGAAACCAGTTGCGGACGATCCAATTTTTCACGAATAGCCAAAGACTGCAAACCCATTGGCTCAAGTTTGCCCAATTGAATTTTATCTTTTAGCACGCCCAGCATCTTATTCTTCCAGAACTCATAAACAATATATTCTTTTGCCGGGTCAAGGCCAAGGTCGGCAAACTTTACCTCGGTCGCTTCAGCAATTGCTTTACCTTCACCGGTCCAGTTCAGACGATGTAAAACATTCCAGTTTTCAAATGGCTTATTAAATTCGTTCAGCCAAAATGGACAAACATAGCCAAACTGGTCGCCATCGATCTTTGATACCCCGGTTCCACCTTTTGTCGAAGCGCGATCTGTAACTTTGACAACATCGGTTTTGATCTGGTCAAAATCATATAGCTGACCAGGAACAGAAAACAATACCGGACTGGAACGTCTGGCACCAACTAAATTACGGTCATCTTGATAAATTTCCGGCTTATCACTAAGCATCAGCATCGCTCCGGCAATCGAAGCCAGCGCTGGCCGGATAATTGTATCATTATCAGCGGCTTTGATTTCCTTGGTTTCGGTCACATTTCCCACACCTTCAGCTGCCTTACGCGGAGAAACATCACAATGGTCCGGATCATTTCGCCAGACAATACCATTCCATGAATTATACTGTTGCAAGGTAACCGGCCCATAGCCATCGCCTCCGATACGACAGGCATCAGCTAAACCGATAGACTCCGGCAATACCCCCCAGCATGACAGAATAAAACAATCATTGCCCAGTTCTTCACGAGCGATACGCATATAAGCACGGAAAATATCATCCGGGCGTTTGCCATTTTTAACCATATATATCTGATTATGATTGAGATTATCGTAAATCATATGGCGAAGCTGGTCGATTTTAATATACTTAAACCCAGCATTTTTCAAGCCACGGAATGTTGGCCGAATCAGAGCGTCAGCCGCCTGAGGATTTGTAGAATCTACCACATAAGTAACCCATTTACCTACAAAAGGCTTGCCATCGATACCTTGAACAAACCATTCAGGATGCTCATCGGCGATTTCCTTATCAGTAAAGAAACAACCCATCCACAATGCCGGTATAAAACCAGCCTTTTCAACAGAATCGACATAGCCAACCATTCCTTCAGGGTAGCCATCGCGTTTCCACTGTAGCCAGGTTTCAGGCCGACCACCAATATAGTTTCTCATTGCGTTTTCTGGTATTTTCCTATTGCCGTCACTACCGCCCTGGTAAACATCATCAAGCTGAATGAAACGATAGCCGAAATCACCAAGATTCTTTTGCTGCCAGACATCCATCACCGCATCGACATGTTCCTGCCTGCAGTTTCGCATATATGCCCACCACGAACACCACCCGCTGATCGAATCTTTACGAATGCTATAAGTCCATGGCTGGAAATATGGCAGGTTTTTATGTTTTTGATAATAACGTGGACGGAAAATTAATTCGGCATTTGCCGTTGTAATAATCAATTCAAAACGGGTAGTCCCATCAGCATTGAGTGAAGATTTTATCAGCGTCCCTTCCGGTGCTTCCAGCATCCAGTCGAGATTTCGGTCATAAACAGCATTGTTACGCAGATTATTGCTCAAGCCATGCGATGTGCGAACCAATGCAAAATTACTCTGGGCACTGCCGCGGGTTTCAGCGGCCAGTGCTTCACTGCTGGCATTTATAACTGCTTTAAATCTGGTTGGTTGGTCAAAATCGATTTTTATCCGCTGCTCAATAGCATTTTCACCCACGACCGAAGTCGATAATTTCACCTCATTATCAAAATCAGCTTCAAGCAAAGTATAATTATTATAATTCAGGGTAAAAGACTTATTCTCCTTACCCAACTTCAATTTAGCTGCAGCATTTTCTGGCCCGCCGGGTGCTTCTTTTACTGGGGGAAAGTCATAACTTTCACTAACTGTTTTAGGTCTTTTACCATTGTAACTGATAACCGCTTCGGCCCAGTTGGCGTGGTCATAGCGGTCATCATCGCCTGCGGTTGTAACAATCAGGGTCATCTTCTTTTTACCAATCAGATTCAACTTCACTTTTTTCGCGGGTTGGCTGCCTTTTATCACCCCGCTCCTATAAGCTTCTTTGTCATCCAGCATAACGATAAATTCAACTGTTCCCAGCTTGCCTGATTCCTCGTCAATACCGACAAATGCTTCAAAGCTGGTCGCCCGGCCAAAAAGATCTATATCACAGGAACTGTTGGCATGAGTGCCCACTCCATGAACATAAACCTTACCACCAATTGTCAGGGCATTTCCGCCAACGGATTTATCTTTTTGCGGCTCCGACCAGTCCTGAGTAAAGCTGCTTAAATCCAGTTCCGAAAGCCGTACCGATTCAGCCCGGCTAACATTGATTACTAAAAGTAACAAACACAAGAATAAATAATACCTTTTTTTCACAGGAATAAACCTCTACTAATATGAACGAAACAAAAAAGCATGCCAGTCCTTTGCTTCCAACCCAATCTACAATAACAATTCCACTTGTAGCATGCGATACCTCTATTATTTCTGTAATATAGAATTCTGTATAAAAAATATGAGAAAAAACCCACAAAAACTTGACAGATAATATATGAATTGTTAATATATCAACATATGAAAAATATCAATCTATACTATACAGTTTTGCCGGCTTGCATCGCGCCACTATTGGGAGCATTTTTATATTTCAACATCTTCGACGATGGCTGGCCAGCCCAGACTTGCTGGGTTTTAACTAAACTTTTTGAGGTTTTTTGGCCCATTTTAATACTTTTTTGGGTAGAAAAGTGTAATAAAATGCCTTTTGCCTCCCTTAAAAATCACCTAAAAGGTCTGCCCTTAGGCCTTATTACCGGGATATCCATTGCTGGTTTGATGCTGATTCTATATTTTTTAACTCCTTTTGGCAATATTATAAATAATGGTTCAGCCAACGTAATCGCTCGGGCTGAAGCTATGGGAGTCAAGCAACATTTCCTGTTATACGCCATCGTTATCTCAATTTTTCATTCACTTTTGGAAGAATATTACTGGCGATGGTTTGTCTTTGGCCGGCTGAGCAAAGCTATTTCACTAAAATGGGCAACGATCATAAGTGCTTTAGCTTTCGGTGGTTACCACTATATTCTTCTGTCCCGTTTCTACAGCCCCTTATGGGTAATCATACTGGGTACAGGGGTCAGTGCCGGTGGCCTGATCTGGGCCTGGCAATACCATAAACATAAATCAATCGCCAGCGTTTGGCTTAGCCATTGCCTGGTAGATGCCGCAATCTTTATAGTAGCGTACCAGCTGATTTTCAAAGTAAATTAAAGCTGGCTATTACCTATTTACTTATTTAACCCAAAAAAACCTTTACAACCACCTTTTTCCTGTTATAATGCTGGACTAATTGTATAAATCAAAAGACATAAGTCCTTAAGACAGGAGTGTTTACCGTGAAAGAAGGCATTCATCCAAAATATCAGGAATGCAAAGTAAGATGTGGTTGTGGCAACGAATTTACTACTCGTTCGACCATGCCTGAAATCGTTGCAGAAATTTGCTCAGCTTGCCATCCATTTTATACTGGCAAACAAAAATTTGTTGATACAGCAGGGCGTATCGATAAGTTCAAGAAGAAATATAGCGGTAGCTATACCTTCGGCAACAAAAAGTCCTAGCTAGCCAAGCGATATATCACGCTGACCGGAGAATGTTCGCGCATTTCCAGTCAGCGTTTTTTTTATGCAACAAAACATTCCACATTAAACTTATATTAAAACAAAAAAACTGAGGTTTCCATGCCTATTCAAATCAGTGACATTGACAAAAAAGTATTAGCCAAGCTAGCTAGTATGACCGAGCAGTTCGATAACATACTGACCCAAATGAATGACCCGGTAATTGCTTCAAATCCTACTGAGATTACCCGGCTAAGCAAGGAACATGGAAAACTCAAAGCCATGGTCGAGCAATACCATAAATATCAGGACCTATCGAACCAATTCAATCAAGCCGAAGAAATGCTGGAAGACCCAGAGATGGCCGAGATGGCCCAAGAAGAAATAGCAGAACTTGAACCAGCGATTATGGAAACCATCAATACCGCCAAAGAAACTCTGGTCATGAGCGACGACGCTGCTATTGATTCGGTCATTGTTGAAATCCGCGCCGGAACCGGTGGCGATGAAGCCGCCCTTTTTGCCGGTAACCTCTTCACCATGTACACCAACTTTTGTGAAAAGCAAGGCTGGAAAGTTGAAGGACTGGGATATTCAGCTTCTGAAATGGGAGGATATCGTGACATTTCTTTTGGAGTCAAAGGGCCCGGCGTCTGGCAGGCATTGGGTTATGAAGGCGGAGGCCATCGCGTCCAGCGCGTACCGGAAACCGAATCGCAAGGCCGCATCCATACATCTGCCGCAACTGTGGCAGTTCTACCGGAACCAGAAGAAGTCGATATCAATATACCTAAAGCTGATGTTGTCGAACATGTATGCCGATCAAACGGGCCCGGTGGTCAATCAGTTAACACCACAAGTTCAGCAATAAAGCTTGAACACGTTCCAACCGGCATTACTGTTAGTATGCAGGATGAAAAATCGCAACATAAAAATCGCCAAAAAGCATGGCGTATCCTGCGAAGCCGTGTTTACGAAAAGTATATGAGTGAAAAGAATGCAGAACGCGCTGAAGCTCGTAAGTCTATGATTGGCTCAGGTGACCGCTCCCAGCGTATCAGAACATACAATTTCCCACAAAACCGGGTCACTGATCATCGCATCAATCTATCGCTCTACAATTTAGATAAAGTCATCATGGGCGAAATCGCAACATTAATTCAGGGCTTAGTGGACTACGACAAACAACAACGCTTAGAAAATCTCTAAAAAACACAAACTAAACCATTGCCTGTTGTAAAACTTTAGCTATAAGAAGCAACCTGATTGGCTTTGGTATCGCTATCGCGATATGATTTTTATCAGCATGGGCATAGCCCATCCTACCTGCGACTTGCTTTAGACAGCTATAATGCCAGAGGAATTTCATAGAGGGTATTGGTGGCCAAGTCAGTGGTTTGGATATCGGTAGCTGTTGTGGGAAAATCGAAATTCAGGGCAAGTCCCCGGCTACCTATGATAATGGGGGCGACATAAACCATTAATTCATCAGCAAGGTTGGCATGGTAAAACGCAGCCAGAGTTGTCGGACCACCTTCGACAATTAATTGCAAAACATTTCTTTTGCCTAAATCAATGAGAATTTCTTCAAGTGAAAGATGGTCGTTTAATTTTTCAATTGCGACCAGTTGGCAATTCAGGTCTTTAAGCATTTGTACTTTTTCGGAGTGAGCTTTTATGGCAGTTTCACAAGTATAAATTATGAAAGGCCAATCTTTGGCAGTTTGGACTAACTGGCAATCCATAGGAATTTGGAGTTCACTGTCGATAACTGCGCGGAGAATTTTATTGCGATATTCGGTATTGCGGATATTGAGCATTGGATTATCGGCCAAAACGGTGCCAATGCCAACTATGATCGCTCCGGATTTGGCTCTGAGTTCATGAACGTGCTGGCGGGCGGTTTGGTTGGTCAGCCAACGGTTGGCACTTTCAATTGGCCAGGCGAGCTTTGCGTCGAGAGATTGGGCCCATTTAAGAATGACCAGCGGTTTACCCGTATCATTAAGTTTGAAAAATCCAGCATTTAACTGTTGAGCCTGTTTTTGACACAGACCAACTTCCACTTCAATATTGTGTTCGCGGAGTTTCTGGATGCCTTTGCCATCAACTTTGGAAGAATTATCAATGGTGGCGACGAAGACTTTTTTGATTTTAGCTTTGATTATCGCATCGGTACAGGGCGGGGTTTTGCCAAAATGACAGCAAGGTTCCAGCGTAACAAACATAGTTGCATCGGCGGGGCTATGGCCTTGGGCAATACAGTCTTCAATAGCGTTGACTTCGGCGTGATTATGGCCAAAGCTCTGGTGATAGCCTGATCCTATGACTTTTTTATCTTTTACGATAATGGCGCCAACCATAGGGTTAGGCGCGGTAGCCAGATAGCCCTGGCTAGCCAGAACCAGAGCATTGAGCATATATTGTTCATTGATTTTCATCATGATATTATTATATGTGAAAAATGAAAAACTAAAAGTGAAAAGTTTCGGCATACCGATCATAAGGGGGATTTGAATAAATTATCCACATATGCGCATTAAAAAAGGCCTGACGATTGCCAAGCCTTAGGATTATGGTTTTTATTCTATTAATTTTTGCGACGACGACGAATGAGGCTCAGGGCACCTAAGCCAATTAGTGTTATTGTAGTTGGTTCTGGAACCATTGCACCGATAGCTGCTGCATCGAGAGCTTCATCGTAAATCATTACATCATCAATATTGCCTTTGAAAGCTTGTGGATGTGTGCGGCTGGTATCATTTTTGATATCAATCCAACCAATAGTAACAGGTGCATTAACCTGACTAATGATAGGGTTTGCATCTCCTGAATCGATATTGGTATCAAGAACACCATCAACATAAAGTTTGACTTGTGAGCAAACAGTAGCGGTGCCGTCCATTGTGACAGCAACATGATGCCATAGGCCATCATTAATGACCGCCGAGCCATAGGTATAGCCACCGCCGATTTCGACGCGAAGTTCATTTTTATTGCCGACATTGTTGACTTTCATGGTGAAACGTCCGCCAAGAACGCCACCTAGGGTAGTCCAGCTATTGCCCCATGAAACGATAGCTGCATTGTTGATGCCAACATCGGTTTTAATCCAGGCAGCGATAGTTCTGGCATTATTGCCTGTGATCCCCATTAGGCCAGTGGAAACTCCACTGGTTCCTGCGTAGGACAGGTCGCTGTCCTTGGTAAGCAGAAGTGAGCCATTATCAAATGACGCGCCATCATTTAAGGTACCATCATTGGCTGGGGAATTAACCGAGCTTGTGGCGGTGGTACCAGTTGTTTCATTGAATTGCCAATGACCAACCAGAGCGGCATTAGCACCTGCGGTCAAAGCCAGCAGCAATGCAAAAATAACAATAAAATTCTTTTTCATAACCTTCATCTCCTTTTTAGATACAGATTAAAACATGCGTATTATCGAATACGCCTAACAACTTGACATGAATTGAACTTTAAACTATAAAAATCCGCTTCAAATTCCCATTTATATAAGTAAATCTTACGGGATGACAAAGATTCTCTGTATTTTTTTTATTTTTTTAATATTTATTAATTTGCGGGTAATTACCTGAACCAGGCTCGTATAGTCATTATAATCGTTACGATTAGCATTGTTTGTCAAATATCTACCCTATCTTGCCGAAATTATCTATCTTTTTTTCAAGTGTTGCCAGAATCTGTATTCTATATTTAATTGAATTGTCATATACAGATTGGCAATAATGTATATAGGAAGTTAGCGGCAGGTTATTTTAGTGCAGGGCTAAAATGCCGGTTGAATATACAAAAGCAGGAAGTAGAAGTTTTAGATATTAGTAATGGAGGCATTTATGCACAAATTATTCGCAAGAATAGCGTTTCGGTCGATCTTTGTCATTACGGTTCTATTGGGGCCTTGGGCAGATAGTGCTTATTGTCAAAATATCGTGGTGATGGAATTAACCGATGAGGACCAGGTCAGTGGGCATGTGAAAATCATGGTGGACGGGCCAGGCCAGGAGTTTCTGGATAATATCGCTGGCGGGATTTATGACGGCCAAATCATTCGGCGGGTTATGGGCGGTTTTCTGTTGGAAATGTCCGACGATGCTTCTGATAATGTTGGTTTTGTCAGCAATGACAGATTTGATTTTGATCGCGTGGGAATATACATTAATCTTGAACCAGGACAAAGTGATGCCACTGGGCAGGTAGTGCGGGGTGCCGATCTTTTTTATGCAATAACTGAACATGAAATTATGGATTTGGTGCCAAGTGTCGATGAAAGCTGGGTTGAGAGTGAACCGATTGCGCCAATTATTATAAAGCGTGCTTATATTATAAACGAGTTTGATGATAAAAGCTGTGATTTCAGCGAAGTTGATTATATCAAAGCCAAACCCGGCGACATCAAAGTCTATCGGGGTAAAGACCAGCTCAGTGGAAGCGGCTTTATTATGCATTACAGTCAGCTGCAGACCCTTGGCGTTGAATGCCTGGTAATGCAACGTAGTGATGAAGTTGAAACTGATACTAAGGGATACAAAGCATGGGTAGCCAGAGATAAGGAAAATAATTATTTTCTTTTTAAGTATGAGGTGGAAGGGGAAATTGCTTATGAGGCTTCTGATTTTCTGGATTTGATTCCATTTTCTGATTTGGACGATGTGGGTTTTTCATTAGCGGATTATGCCCGCAACCAACCAGCCTTAAGCATGCTTGACCCTTCAATTGAAGTTGATGATGAGATAATAGCAGAAGCACCATTTAAAAATGATTTTTGTTTCCTGTTTTATAATCCACGTGATGGGTTAGTGTCCCAGCGGTTTGGCGATTTGGATGATGAAGATGCGACTGGGTGGTATCTGGAAGAAAATCCAGCTAAGATTGAACTGGTTAAGAGTAAGTTTGAACATAGCCAACGCGAAAGTCACGATTCATTTATGCTAACTGGGACGTTAAAGACATTGCCGAGTCAGACCCAACTTGATGCCGATGAAATATTGGATTTGCGGGTCGGGTCCTGGTCTTTGGCTTTAGGCAGAAATGCTCTTAAAATAGACGAGAAAACTATTAGCTATAAAGGTTATCCGCAAGGGTCAGCTTATGTGATTTTGAAAATCGACCGCAAGAACGGTAAGTTTGAGTTTTCAGCACGCAAAATCAACTTGACCGGTTTAGCATATCCGGTTGTGTTAGAATTTGAGGTTGATGATTATTATGCCAATGCGGTTATTGATAAAGAGAAACTACCTGATTTATCGAATATGTTTATGGCCGGTTATGCAGATACATTAGAAGTTGAAAGTGAAGATATTAAGTTAAAGATAAACAGCAAACGTGACAGCGCCGATAATCTGGAAGTTAAAGGTAAATTGGCCATGCGTAAAAATATCGATCTGAATGATTATAATATCGTAATTCGCCTTGGCCCGTATGAATCTATGATTCCTGCCGGGGCGATGCGGGTAAGGAATGGTAGTAATTATGTCTATCGTCAATCCTATGGTAGCGATAGAATGCTTTATAGTGCCAGTTTTGATATGGATAAAGGCGAGTTTGAGATTGTCGTAAAAGATAGAAATTTGAAAGCAATTCGATCAGGTGATAAATTGATTCTGGCGATAGGGGCATATTATCAAAGTGCGATAATTATGGAATAAATGTAATTTTAGATATTTTAACAAAAAAACCAACATATCAAAATATGTTGGTTTTTTTGTTTTACAGATTTAAATTCCGAAGCTGGTACCTACTGCTTTGGCGGCTTTGACCAAGCGATAGTTTTTAGGGACGGTTCGAACTTTGTTGGCTACCTGACTTAATGCTACGGTGGTCAACTCATTATTTTTCATTACAACTACGCGGTTCCGTTTGCCGGCGACTAATTGTTCCAAAGCGAAATGGCCAAAGACTGTTGCCAAAGTGCGGTCATGCGGACTTGGCATACCACCACGCTGGACATGACCCAGAACCGTTGCCCGGCAATCGATCCCGGCGGCAGCTTCTATGTCAGCAGCAATTTTATTAGCTACACCTCCTAAACGGATAGGGTCGGGACTAAATTTATCAACTTTATGAACAACCATTTGGCCACCTTTGCACTTGGCCCCTTCGGCTGCGACGATGATGGTGTAGTTGCGGCCATAGGCTTTGCGTTGTTCGATATATTTACAGATTTTGTCAAGTTGATATGGCATTTCCGGCATCAGGATAATATCGGCCCCGCCAGCAACGCCGGCATGTAATGCGATCCATCCAGCATAACGACCCATTACTTCTACAATCATCACGCGGCTGTGGCTGGCGGCAGTAGTATGAATTTTATCGACTGCTTCCGTTGCAGTAGTGACAGCAGTATCAAAACCAAAAGTGACATCGGTGCCCCATAGATCATTATCAATAGTTTTTGGTACGCCGATGAAATCCAGACCATGTTTGACCATGCCGGCAGCCCCGGACATGGTGCCATCGCCGCCGATACAGACAATCGCTTCGATGCCAGCATCTTTGGCATGTTTAACACATTGCCTGGAGACATTCTTAAACTTTTTAACACCATTGACTTCGACAGCGAATTTATTAGGGTTGGCTTTGTTGGAAGAACCCAAAATCGTTCCACCCCTGGTTAAGATACCTGAAACATCGTCATAGCTAAGCGGAGTCAGATTATTTTCAATCAGACCTAGAAAGCCATCATGGATGCCGACGACATTGAGATTGTGTTCGGTAATAGCGGTTTTTGCCACCGCGCGGATAACTGCATTAAGTCCCGGACAATCGCCACCGCCAGTCATAACGCCAATAGTTTTTATTTTTTTAGCCATCAGTTTTCCCTTTCTGTTGTGTTTTTAATATTGCGAAGGAGTATTTTAGAGGATAACAGGCGTTCGGGCAAGAGTGAAGTTGGATTGAAAATAGTCGCTAAGCCAATAAAAAACAGTGGAAAGCTTAGACCATATGCTTATAATGATAAGATTATTGAAAAAAACTGGAACAGGTTTATTATCAGGATAACAAAATTGAGCTATTTTGCTAAAATTAGATATACATGTGTGGCCGCAATGTTGTTGGTTATGGGGTTTTGTGGAATTTGTCAGGGTCAGCAGGGCCAAAAGCTGGCTTTTTCGACTGAACCGCTGGAAATAACTGTTTCTGATGCCAAAATGACTACATATCCCGACCCCGATAGCTCCGATGGCAAGATTCTGGTCTATACCGGCCAGATAGCAGCCCGGCAAAAGTGGCCTGATGATGCTGTAATGGAATTTCGGGCTCAAAATGCCGTATTTTTCTTCAATAAGCAGGCTGTCGACAGTTTATTAAGCAATAAAGACAATAAAACTGCCCCCGACCGCCAGTTGGGCGTATATCTGCAGGGCGATGTTCGTATGCATCTGGACAAAGCAGGTGTCAAAAATTTCAAAACGGTTGACAATGAAATTTCTGCTGATGAGGTTTATGTCGATCTGATCACTGGTCAGGCGACCATTATCAATGCAAAGCTGCGGATGGCTATGCCCGATACTCATATGCCAATCTATGTCCGGGCTCAAAAGATAAAGATGCTCTCACAGAAGGATTTCGAGATATATGATGCCAAACTCAGTAATGATGAATTTTATGAACCCTGGTTCAGCCTGGGGATAAAGCATCTTTTAGTTGACAGCGATGCTGAGGTTAATAACCCAGCGGCCACCGCGGCCCAACGGGTTCAAATGGAAATGAAAGGAATCTCGGCCAAGATCGAAGGTGTGCCGATTTCCTGGTGGCCCAAAGCTTCCGGGGATGCTTCCACTGCCAATATGCCCCTGAAAAGTCTGAGCCTAGGCAGTGATTCGGAATTTGGTGCCTGCATCGAAGCTCAATGGGACCTGAACTGGCTGACCGGAGCTAATCCCGATAGCAATGTCCAGTCTTTTTTGCGCACCGATGGCTTTAGCGAACGCGGGGGCGGTATCGGTATTGATGCCGATTATAAGAATGCTAAATACGGCGCTGACAACAGTTTTGGCCAGTTCCGCAGCTATATGGTCTACGATGAAGGTTATGATCGACTCGGCAGACTCTCATCCCGAAGAGATGTTACCCCGCCCAATGATTTGCGCGGCTGGGCTCAATGGCGACATCGTCAATATCTCCGCGGCGATTGGCAGGTAACTCTGGAAGGAGCCTATATCTCCGACCGCAATTTTCTGGAAAGCTGGCGGGAAAAAGAGTTTGACACCGACAAAGAGCCCGAAACTCTGATCTATTTCAAGCAGCAGCGGCATAACTGGGCCGTTGACCTGACCGCCAAATGGCATCTGAACGATTTCCAATATGATCTGACCGAAATGCCCAAGGTTGGCCTGCACTTAGCTGGTCAGGATCTGGGCATCTTCACTTATTATCAGGATGGTTATATCGGACGATTCGCTCAGCGGGCTGGTGACAGGCTGGTTGCCGGGCCGGGCCCCAATGAAATCGCCAGCACTTTTCCGGATTCACTTAATCAGGACTATTTCACCTATGGCCTCAGTCGCCATGAACTGGCTTTGCCTTTAAATGTTGGCCGGTTGAAGTTTATCCCCACGGCCATCGGCACCTATGCCTATGATGATATGGCTGATGAAGATGTATGGCAAGGTGCCATCGGTTTTCGTTCTTCGATGCAGTTCTGGAAAGTCGATGACAGCGTCCACAGTGAGCTGTTTGATATTGACCGGCTACGTCACATCGTCCGGCCCGAGCTAAATATCTTTGCCGTTGATTCTGATCAAGCTGGCGATGATGCCCGGGACATCTTAAACTTCGGGGTTCGCCAGACCTTCCAGACCAAACGCGGTCCGGCGGGCAAAAAACGCAGCGTTGACTTCCTGCGGTTCAATACCTCAGCGACCTTTGTCACTAATGACCAGGATAATATCGCCTACCCCAATTATTTTCTGGCATCGACCCCGGAAAATCAATTCGACCTGACCAGATTCCTCAATGATGACCTCGATGGTCTGGGCCTGACCCGCGCTGCGGTAATCAATCAGACAGTCAGTGATTTTCTGGAAGCCAACTGGCTCTGGCAGATCAGTGACACTGCCGCCATGGATGGTGATGTAAATTATAATCTCAATGATGATGTGCTCAGCAAGGTCGCAGCCGGTTTTGCCATCAATCACAGCCCGCGGACCCGCTATTATCTGGGCTATCGCTTTTATCGTCGGGCAGATGTTCTGGAAGACCGTGACACCCAGCTGGCAACTGGCCGGATTAACTATAAAATGAACCGCAAGTATTCCATGGGATTATCCCAGCAATACAATATTGTCCGGGATGCTCCATCTTATACCCGGGCGACCCTGATCCGCAAGAATAATCGCTGGTATAGCGCCTTGAGCTTTGGCTATGACCCGGTACGTTCGGGCTTTTCCTTTACGGTGAGCTTCTGGCCAGCGGGTTATGACAAGCTGACCATCGGTACCCGCCGGGCCGCCAATGCACTGTAGCGGCTTTGGTGCGAAGGTTCAAAGGTGTCAAGGTGTGAAAAACCGTCTTTCACACTTTTATACTTTTATACCTTAACACTATCTGTCTCTAAAGTTCGACATTCAGCCAAAAGCATCGCCCAACGGACGCCGGAACTTCCACCAACCAGTGATCCTTATGTAAGCAGTGTCCAGGGCAATCGCATGAAATTTTCATCCTTATTTTTGGCTCAAAATTGATAATAAATCAAAAAAGTTGACTTTGTCATCCCCGCGCAGGCGGGGATCCAGGAAATGCAAATTAAGATTTTGGATTGAAAATTGGATTCCCGCCTGCGCGGGAATGACACAATTAAATTTCATGCGTTAGCCCTGCTCATAGCAGCTTTATTAATTGCCAATTGACAATTGCCAGCTGACAATTATAATGTTTTCAGTGAGATAATTACCCCAGTGGAGACTATTATTATGTTAAAACCTGCCAAAACCACCATAATGCTGGCGGTCACCGCAGCTTTGATGCTCGGTTTGAGTTCCTGTGACAGTAAAGAAACCACCCCGGCAATGACTAATTCGCCAGTGGATATTGCCGACGAAAAAGCTGCCCCGATGACCGAACAGCAGCAGAAAGCTTATGATAAGGCTCTAAGTCGAATTAAACAGGCGAAAGCCGACAATGCCATCTATCTGTACCTTGATGAGATGGGACTAACGCAGTTACCTTCGGAAATCGGTCAGTTAACTTCTCTGGAAGAGCTGTACCTTATGAGAAACAGTTTAACGGGCTTACCGCCAGAGGTTGGTCAGTTGACTTCCCTGACATATCTGAATCTTTGCGATAATGATCTAACCAGCTTACCGCCAGAGATCGGCCAGTTAACTTCTCTGGAAAAACTTAGCCTCAGTGGTAATAGTCTAACCAGCTTACCGCCGGAGATTAGCCAGTTAACCTCTCTGATAGAGCTGTTCCTTTTTGATAATAGTCTAACCACCTTGCCACCAGAGATCGGGCAGCTAACTTCTCTGGAATGGTTGAGTATTGATGGTAATCATCTAACCAGCCTGCCGCCGGAGATAGGTCAGCTGATTTCTCTGGGAAAGCTGAACCTTGATGGTAATAGCCTAGCGGGTTTGCCAGCGGAGATCAGGCAGCTAACTTCTCTGGCAGTGCTGTGGCTCAATGATAACAGTTTAACTGACTTGCCACTGGAGATAGGCCAGCTGACTTCTTTGGAAGAGTTGGACCTTGGCAATAATAACTTAACATTCTTACCCCAGAGCCTTACCCAGCTGGATATGGAGTTTGTCTGGGGGAAAAAATATGGCGGCTACGGCATTAACCTCTACGGCAATCCGCTGGAAGAGCCACCGGTGGAAATTGTCAAAAAAGGCAAGGAAGCCATTAAGCAATACTTCGCCGAACAGGATTCATCGGCAGGCGGGGATTAATTGCCAATGGCCCGGTTTGCTTTGCTCAAGAATTAAAATGTCAAGCAAGATGCTTGACCTACTTATTGAATAAGCCATTGTGTCAAAATGAATTGATTAACACTTGTCCCGCCTGCGACCTCTGGCCGGAAGCTGAGACAAGGCATGCCTTGTCTCTACAAAGTTCCAACCTCGCGGGTTAACATTTGCCTCTCGCGTTTGACATCCAGCCTGATGCAGCGCCCAACGCCAAGCGGGAGCAACCACCGACCAATGATCCTTATGTAAGCCGGGTGCAGGCTCAGCCTGCCTTATGTAAGTTATGTCCAGCTTTAAGCTGGTTAGTGAAGTATTGCATAGAGAATTCCCATGATCACCAGCAGGATCAATGCCATAATCCGCGGGTCGGTTATGCGGCCTTGCATTTTGCCGCGGAGTGCATCAAGGGGTTTGGTCCAGCAGAGGTTTTCCAGTTGCGCTTGGGCCGGGGCCGGCGTTGTCAGGCTGATAATGAAATATACCGCACTGGAAAGCAGGAACAAATACCAGCCTACCTGCATAAACGGAATGCCGACTATTTTGGAGATCAGCTGTTTATCGCCAATCAGCGGGATATCAATTGCCAGATAAACCAGGCCAACGACCACATTGAATGTCATTGCCGCCATGGCACCTTGTTTATTGCCGCGTGGCCAGAAGACACCCCAGAGGAACACTGCGGTGATCCCCGGTGCAAAGGCCATCGGTATCTTATTAATAGCTTCAAAGATACTTTCGAATCGATAGCCCTGACTGGACCACAGCATCGCAAGGATAACCACCACTCCGGCGGTAACCCGGCCGATCAGCACCAGTTTTTTATCGGAGATATCAGGTCGCATCCGTTTGACGATATCTTCGGAGGTTAAGGTTGCCGTGCTGTTAAGTGCCGCTTCGATGGTACTCATCAAGGCCGCCAACAGCCCGGCGGCCATCAGCCCTCTGACACCTTCCGGTAGCAGATTCTTCATCATAACCATCAGGGTTTTATCATTATCATCACCGATAATATCTTTGTAAAGAACATAGCCAATCACCCCGGGCAATACCATCAGGAACACTGGCAGGATCTTTAAGAACCCGGCGAAGATCGCGCCATCGCGTCCATCTTTTTCGGTTTTAGCGGCCAGGACTTTCTGGACAATGGTCTGGTCGGTACACCAATACCAGATGCCCAGAACCGGATAACCGGCCATAATCCCGACAATCATAATACCTAACAGGTAGGCGATGACAATAATTGTGTCAATCATCGAAATACTGCTGTCAGCAATAGCAATTGTATTAAGCATTGAAATACCCATATATAATCCTTTCTCAATAACTCAAGTTGACCGATGGCCAGTTTGAAAGTCAAAAGTTCTGATGATGGACAACTTATTTTTCCATTTGCCAGCGATCACCAGCGCCCGAGACGAGCATAACATTGCCCCATGCGGTAAAATCGCCGGTTCTGATAATCGTTTTGACATTATGGCTGCGTTGTTTTAATTCTGTATGGGCAATTACTTCCAGTTCTACATTGTCACCGAAGGCCTTTGCCGCTTTTCCGAAATATGTCGGATTATGATCCTGAGTTTCCTGAGCCATAACGATTTTTTCTACCGAGTGAACCTTTTTGAGTTCGGCAAGTACCGTCAGGATTGTCGGCACACCTTCTGAAAGAGCGATATCAATTAATTCTACATGGTCCGGGCAGGGAAAGCCGGCATCAACCACCATCATCAGATCCATATGGCCCTGACGGCTAAGAGCTGAATCGATTGCCCCGTTAAGCATTCCTGTTTCTTTCATTGCTATCCTCTGAATGTTGTTTCTTTTTTGACTTTGTCACATGCCTGCCAGGCCGCTTTGTATTTATTGTATCCTTGGCGAGTTTCAAAGACCTGGCTGTCATCCCACAAAACACGCCAGTCGCCATCAGCTTCAGGCCAAAGGAATACCTGTCCCCAGATCAAGCGATTGTTGGCATCTATGCCTGGATTTTCTGCAGTATCGTCACCGGATATTCTAATAAGCTGTTCTGGTGTCAAAAGGTCCTGGGTTGCCGCTTTTAGATTCTCAACTATCCAGTCCGACCGCGTTGCCATTGCCACGAAGCCACCGCTTTTGTTCTCTCTTTGCGCTGCCCAGCTCAGGCCAACCTGTGCCGGAGAGACCTTCAACTCAGCGGCGATTGACTGGATAACAGGATTCAGCAGATCGGCCTGATGTTCCTTGAATGTATCCCGGCCTGGTCGTTTTGGTGAACCCAAAGACATATAACCGCTGCAGATATTACTCCGGCAATTAAATAGATGAAAGTTTTGTATTTTTATGCTATAATGTTGCGATGGAAACACGAGATGCAC
>JAEIOG010000073.1 GCA_016342495.1 Phycisphaerae bacterium | reverse complement strand
CCAGTAGCGAAGGCCGGTATGTTGTTCAATGTAAATCGGTTTTTTTACAACTTCAACCTGCTGAACAACTTTGCCGGCGTTTTCAACCTCTTTGAGTTTACCGCCGCAATCAGGGCAGGCATCAAGGGTGTGGGTTTGAAAGTCATCAATTTCGTCCGTTGTAAAAGGCGTTCGTTCATGTTTGGTGTGTCCGGGTTGGCCGCCAATGTTATGGGAACCGTTGGATTTCTTCTTTTTCGGCGGTTTGACAATATCCGACGATGGTGGCTTGGAAGAGTTGGAAGAATTCTTCGAGAGCTTAGCAACCTTGTCAGTAAGTTCAGCAACTTGTTTTTCAAGTTCCGCGATACGCTGAATATAGAATTGTTCTGTTCTGGAAGTCAAATATTGTCCTTGTGTTTACCAATAAGATTATTATCGGACTATTTTGATATTTTCTTGAGAAAAATATTGATATATCGCCTCAAATATGCTATTATAGCCATTAATGAATAAAAACAATTAATGAATAAAAACAGGGATAATGAGTCAAAAAAAGGGCATTTTGACATTGAGTGCGTTGCTCAATACTACCAAAATACCCGTGAACGGTTACGCTGAATTTTAGCACGAATCATTTGTTAAGTGTATATTGAATATGGATTTAGGTTTGCCACCAAATAAACTTGCTCACTCACTGGGGCGGTATTGATTTTAAGCTTGCTTTTTCGTATGTAAATTGATAGTATGGGGCGACACTGACAATAATTGATACGCCCGATGGGGCTGGTATTAAAAGAGGACAAGAGGAGAAAATGATGAAGAAGTTTTTATTGACCGCTATTGCAGTTGCTATCACCTTAATAAGCCAGGTAAATGCCGGGATGAGCTTTCAGGGTCTGGGCGATTTGCCCGGCGGTAGGTTCGGTAATATTGCCTATGGTATATCGGCCGATGGCTCGATTATTGTTGGACAGAGCTATTCAGCATCCGGCCGTGAAGCCTTCCGCTGGAATGCAAATGATGGCATGATCGGTCTGGGTAATTTACCCAGCGCCAGATTTGATAGCAATGCCAGCGACGTATCGTCCGATGGCTCGACCATTGTGGGAGTTAGCCAATCTGCATCGGGCTATGAAGCTTGCCGCTGGAGTGCAGATGGGGGCATAATAGGCCTGGGCGATTTACCCGGCGGTAGCTTCTATAGCTATGCTGGTGGCATGTCTGCCAACGGCTCGACCATTGTGGGATATAGCCAATCTGCATCGGGCTTTGAAGCCTTCCGCTGGAATGCAAATGATGGCATGATCGGTCTGGGCGATTTGCCCGGTGGCGACTTCAGTAGCAATGCCACAGACATATCAGCCGATGGCTCGACCATTGTGGGGGGTGGCAAATCTGCATCCGGCCGTGAAGCCTTCCGCTGGACCGAAGATAACGGCATGATCGGTCTAGGTGATTTACCCGGCGGTGACTTCAGTAGCAATGCCACAGGTATATCTGCTGATAGCTCAACCATTGTGGGCAATAGCCAATCTGCCTCGGGCATTGAAGTCTTCCGCTGGACGGAAGCTGATGGCATGATGGGCCTGGGCGATTTACCCGGCGGTGACTTCTATAGCGAAGCCCGAGGGGTATCGGCCGATGGTTCAGTCATTGTGGGACGTGCCAGTTCGGCATCCGGCGATGCAGCCTTTATCTGGGATCAGGAAAATGGCATGATAGGTTTGTCAGATATGCTAACGGCCAATGGCGTAGATATCAACGGTTGGAGATTGATTGATGCAACCGGCATCTCCGCCGATGGTTTGACCTTTATGGGCAATGGCTTTAACCCCAATGGTAACTATGAGGCATGGGTTGCCACCGTTCCGGAACCGGCCACGTTAAGCCTGCTGGCTTTGGGCGCATTAGCTTTTCGCCGCCGCCGGGCATAACAGTATAATACAAGACCATAAGAGGAAAAAATGATGAAGAAGTTTTCATTGACCGCTATCGCAGCTGCTATCACCATAATAAGCCAGGTAAATGCCGATGAAATTGTCCCGGCCTTACAGGCCTGAAAGAATGCGGGGGTGGGTTTACCCAGGGCTACCGCATGAAATTTTTATCCTTATTTGTGGCTCATAATCGATGCTAAATCAAAAAAGTTGACCTTGTCATCCCCGCGCAGGCGGGGATCCAGGAAATGCAAACCATGATTTTGGCTCGAAAACTGGATTCCCGCCTTCGCGGGAATGACACAATAAAATTTCATGCTTTAGCCCCAGGGCTGTGTTATGCTGGCCTTGCAGGCCGAATATGTTGTGGTATTTATGGGGTGCGGGGTGGGTGTTTGACGGGTTGGACAGATGTAGAGGCAAGGGGGGGCTTGAAATGTTGAGGGTTTTGACTTTCAGTTAAATGTTAATATCTGGTTAGATGCTATGGTTTTGGGCACCCGCAAGGGGTGGCCCTACGTCCAGGCGCAGGCGTTTTTGGTTATAGTGTGCTATTGCTGCGGGTAAGGCTATGTCGTAATTGAAATTTTATAAATTTTAATCATCATCGTTTTTTTCTTTGATTTTTTGTAACATTTTAGCGACATGTAGCAAAGGCGACAATTGACCAACAGACAGCTGGTAGCGGCAGCGCCCAGCTAAAAAACGCAAATTGTGTTTTAATGCTAAAATCACTTTAATCATCATGTAATGTAGCATAGTGCCTTAGCACGGCGCTACCGCTTCGTGCTGTTTTGCTCCAGATCGCAAAATGTTACGATTTTCTGGACAAAAATTAAGGTTAGCGGGGTGGTAGCGCTGGGATTGGGGTATTTGATCCGGGTATAGGGCCTGCCATTTGTTTTGTTGGGTTTAATATAGGTTTTTATGAGCTTTTTGTGGTTTATTAATTTGTCTTGGCGTCGGGACGATTGTATAATAATTATAAGCAAAGAAGGAAATATCACTGCTGAATGCGAATTTCCTACCTGAAAATTATCCCGCCTAATACAGAATTAAAATAGAGAAGAGGTATTTTATGTTAAGCCGCACACTTTTTTCATCACTTTTGATATTGCTGGTATTATCAGTTGCCGGTACTTTAGCGGCACCTTATAATGGCGATATAATGGAATTTATCCAGCCAGACGGCACTGTTATTGAAGCGAAGGTCTGGGGTGATGAATATTATGCTCATGTGGAAAGTCTGGATGGCTATACGCTGACATTTGAAAAAGACAGTGGCTGGATTACCTATGCTGAAATTAATAGCGATGGCAGTGAACTGGTCAGTACAGGAAAAAGGTATCTGGCAGAAGATATTATTGCTGGGAAATCAGCCAATGCAAATATCAAACGTCAGGGACTGAAAAAGGGTGTGAAACTCAAAATAGAACGTATTCGGGAAAAAGCTTTAAGTAAAAAGAAGATGCTGGACAGGTTAGATATTTCTGGAGTTAAAGCAGATGCAGATGCAGGTGATGGGGCAGATGCTGATATACAAGCAGACGGAGTAGTTGCACCGGCACCGCTGTTGGGTGAAGTGAAGGGTTTGATTTTATTGATACAGTTCCCCGATGAATCAGGGACAATTTCGAGAACTGAAATTGATAATTATGCCAACCAGTTGGGCTATACGGGCTATGGCAATAATGGTTCGGTTCGAGATTATTATAGCGATGTATCAAATGGTTTGCTGGATTATACGAATTATGTGACGGAATATTATACAGCAAAGCAAAACAAGTCTTATTATACAGATCCTGATATTGGTTATGGGACAAGGGCCCGTGAACTGATTAAAGAAGCATTGGTTTATCTTGATAGTCAGGGGGCGGACTTTTCTTTGCTTTCGACAAATTCGAGTAATCGCATTCTGGCAATTAATGCTTTTTATGTTGGGGTATCGGGTAATGCCTGGTCGGAAGGATTGTGGCCACATAAGTCCAGTATGAATGGAGCATTTAGTGCTGATGGGGTAAGTTCCGGCAGTTATCAGATTACTAATATTGGTTCATCTTTGCGGCTTAGAACTTTCTGTCATGAAAATGGGCATATGATCGGCGGATGGCCTGATCTTTATGATTATGGTGGGGAATCAAGAGGTGTGGGTAACTTTTGTCTGATGGCCGGTGGTGGGAACAATTCTAACCCGGTGCCACCAAATGCATATTTTAGAGATTTGAGAGGCTGGGAGAATGTTACTGATATAACAGATGAATTGCCGGGCGAATTATTTACAATTAATACTAATGCCTATGAGTCTTTGAAGTATCGTAATGTTAATAATTCAGCAGAATCATTTATGATAGAGGCAAAACGCAAGAATGGTAGAAATCAATATATCCCCGATGAAGGGTTGCTGATCTGGCATATCGACGCAGATGGTTCCAATAATAATGAGCAGATGACACCGTCGCAACATTACCGGGTATCAGTTGAACAGGCTGATGGTAATTTTCAGTTGGAAAATAATAATAGCAGTGGCGGTTCTGGGGATTTGTTCCATGATGGTTATCGTGATATTTTTAATAAAAACACTACACCAGATTCTAATTGGTGGGATGGTTCTGAATCAGGTTTTGCTCTTTGGGATATTAGCGCAGTTGGTGATGTGATGTCATTTAAGGTGGGACTGGTTTCGGATGTATTTGTGGGGCAATGGCTGTTTGATAGTAATTTTCAGGATTCATCGGGCAATATGAATCATGGAGTTGGGAATAATTTTTCCGGGGATTTTTGGGTAGATAGTTTTGATGCTGGTAAGGGCCAGTCCCTGAATTTTGATGGTGCAGATGACTATGTGGATTTTGGGGATGTGGCCGGAGATGCTGAGGTTTCTGTGGGGATGTGGATCAAGCCTGATAAATATGCAAATATGATGCTGGCCAGCAAGCTGCCAACGGATGCTTCGGGCAAAGGCTGGGCGGTTCGTTTGCTGGATGATGGGCGGATGATGTTCTATATCGGTTCAGAAGGCAATATCGCTGGCTTGGAAAGTTCCGGCAGAGCTTATAGTCCGGGGCAATGGAGCCATGTGCTTTGTACATTTGGAAGTCAAGCCGCTAAGATTTATGTAGATGGGATATTGTCAAGGCAAGTCGATGGTATAAATTTAGGTGTCGATGATAAAACGGTATCACTGAAAGTTTCGGTGCCAACGAGTTTTTATCCTACGGAGTTTTATGATGGTCAGATAGATGAACTTCATGTGTCTAATAAGGTTTTGGGGCCAACAGTTATTACGCAGTTGGCTGCTGTCAGCGATAATGTATATCCGGGTCTTGAAGGTTATTGGCGTTTTGATGATATGCAGAACAATAGCGTAAATGATGTCAGCGGCAATGGCTATGATGCTTCGATAGCGGGTAATTCGCTGGAAGTTGATGGTGTCGGTGGTAAGGGGCTGGAACTGGATGGTGATGGCGATTATTGTTCGATACCGGCGATGAATTTGAATTCCAATACGGTTTCAATGACCGCATGGGTTAAGATTACAGAAGACCAGAAAGATTGGGCTGGAATTGTTTTTAGTCGGGGCGGCAATACCGTTGCGGGGTTGAGCGTTAGATCCGGCAGTCATGAATTGCGTTATCACTGGAATGGTTCAGCCAGCACTTATGGATGGTCTTCTGGTATTGATTTGCCTCTGGACAGGTGGGTGATGGTTGCTTTGGTAGTGAGCCCAACAGCGGCGACAATAGCTATGTATGATGATGGAGAATTGGAGTATAATACAAATGTGATGGCTCATGCGGTCGAGGAATTTGATGGGGCTATTACCATTGGATATGACCCAACGAGCAGCAGGTATTTTAAGGGTTCGATAGATGATGTCAGAATCTATAGCCGTACAATTGATTTTGATGATATAGCATTGCTGACCGACCAGGGCAAAGCGATGCTGCCTGTACCGGCAAATGGAAAAATTGATTATCCATTTGAAAATACTACGCTAAGCTGGCAACCAGCTCTTGGTATGACAGGTCAGCATGTTTATGGTGGTACGGATTATCAGGCAGTAGTTGAGGCGGATATAAATAGTGCAGAGCATTTATTTACTCTGGGGGCATATGATTATACATTGCAGGTTGACCTGGCATCACATATGACATTCTATTGGCGTATTGATGGCGAAAAATCTGGTGGTGATATGGTCAAAGGCGATGTCTGGTCATTTACAACAGGTGGCGATTTGATTGAGCCGCCAACATTTAATAAAAGCCTGATTAAACAAGATCCTGCCGATATTGAAAATGATTATGCTGGTTCTATTGCTGATACGGCAAAGTTGGCAAATAATTCGCCACAGTCGCAATTAAGGTATAGCGTTTTTAGCGGTCCCGGGTGGCTGGTAGTTGGCGAGGATGGTGCGTTAAGCGGCAAACCGGGCTTAAGTGATGTGGGGCTAAATGCTTTTGTAGTTAAAGCAAGCGATGATTTTGATAATTATGATACAACACTATTGAATATTACTGTAGCGGATTTTTATACTGGACATAAAGGTTTGGTTGATTTTGCTGGTTTGGCGGCTCAATGGTTGGATGCCGATTGTGAGCTGTGTGAAGGTGCGGACTTGAATAATGACAATGATGTAGATATTGATGATTTGGAGATATTTATGAGTAACTGGATGGTGAAATAGTTTGAATCAATAAAATCAAATAAATCAAATTAAACAATAAAGCCCTTGACCTGTCGAGGGCTTTTGTCATAATGGGTATATATATGTATGTTTCTGAGGGTATTGGAGTATATGTAATGTTTGGGCTTGGATTTGAAGGGATTTTCTTATGAAGATCGGTAGATTAATTGTGGTTTTGTTGTTAGTTCTGGGGGTAGAATTGGGTGCAGGTGTCAGAAGAGATGGTATTGAAATTGAGATGAGTGTGAAAGGTGCCAATGAGCCTAGTCCTGCATTGAAATATAGTTTGATGTTTGAATACAGCAAACGGCATGTTGGCAATGCCGCCTTGGGATATTTGATGACTGATGGGCTTGGATATGATGAAGAGCCTGATGATATGCCTGAGAGTTATTTCTTTGACAGCGAAGATGATTCTAACTGGTGGTATGGGCAATTGAAAGAAGCTGCGATGTGTGATAATTGTGATTGGTCATTACCCATACGCGAAAAAGGCCATAATACAACTTTACCTCATTTAATGAAAATACGTAAATTTGGCAAACAGTTAGTTATAAAAGCAGATATGGAGATTTCTAAAGGTGAAATTAACCAAGCGATAGAAACCATCACAGTAGGGTTGGCATTGGCTAAGCACACTGCCAGTGATTGTGGTAGTATGGGTAATTATACCGGGATAAGAATTGCTCATTTGATGTTCGATCAGCTCGAAAGATTGATGTCATTAGAAAATTGCCCAAATCTTTATTGGGCTATAGCGGGTATTGACAACAATATGTTTAATCTTGTTAATGTGGCAGATATAGACCGTAATATAATTGCATACAGCTTTCCCGCTTTCAAACAATTGCAAGCAGGTGAGTTAAATGAAATGCAGGCGATGGAGTTGGCTAATGATGTTAATGAATTATTGAATATGGTTGTGCCTTTAGGCGGGGAAAGGGTAATTAAAGATACTAGTAAAATGGCAATGATGATGCGGATGACAACTGCTCATGATTATGCTAAAAAGTTCCTTCTTGCCAGTGGTTATACAAAAGATTATGTTGATAATTTACCATTAGTAAATGCGGTTATGCTTTTTTACTATGAAGAATATCAGCAGGTAGAAGATGATATGAAAAAATGGTATCGTTTGCCTTTTGTTCAGGCTTATGGGCGTATAATAGAAGAGTCAGATAAGCTAGCAAAACATTGCCAGGAATCAAAAGTAAAGAACCCTCTGCTTATGACTTTGGGTTTGTCGCATAGAGAATATGAAGTCAATAATAGGATTCGAAGGCGATATAAAGCTTTGCAGGTGATTGAAGCTATTCGGGACTATTTAGCAACAGAAGGCTGTTTGCCCGAAAAGCTTACTCAGATTAAAAATTTGCCAACATCCGATGATCCTGCAACAGAGAAACCTTTTGTTTACAAGAAAATAAGCGATGGCAAAGCAACACTGACGATCACAAAGTATGATGAATATGGAAAAGATCGTTGTTATGTTTTGAATCTGGGCAAGGTTGAAGATTGGCCGCCTAAGCGAACAAAGAAAAAAACAGCAGGATTCGGAGACGATGTGGGCATGGAAGATCTGTTCAAGATCGAAGATGAATAAGTTGGATAATTAGTTTCAGGAAAAGTTGTCAATTTGTTAGCCAATTGTTTTGGTTATATTAGTTGTTATTTTAATATTGAAAAGTTAAAAATGTTTTTGTTTGATTTATTATATGTTTTGGTATTGGTTCTGCTTGGTCCGATGATTATTTATCGCATGGTTCGCTATGGTCGCTATTGGCAAGGGGTGATGGAGAAGTTGGGATTTGTCGCTAAGCGGGAAAGTGATAGGCCTTGTATATGGCTACATGCGGTCAGTATGGGCGAAGTTAATGCGACGCGGACTTTGGTTAAGCAGCTAAAAAGAGATTTGCCGGATTATGAAATTGTTATTAGCAGTACAACTGATACGGGTTATAATCAGGCATTGAAGATGTATGGCGGTGAGCACAGGGTGTTTTTCTATCCATTGGATATCAGCTGGTTTGTGCGGCGTACATTTAAGCGTATCAGGCCAGATTTAGTGGTTTTGATGGAATTGGAATTGTGGCCTAATTTTTCTGCGGTTGCAAAAAAACTTGATGTGCCGGTGGTGGTTTCAAATGGGCGGATAAGTGCGGCTAAGGGTTTTCCGCGTTATAAAAAGGTGGCATGGCTGATAAGACCGATTTTCAGGCGGCTGACTTTGGCATTGGTGCAGGAAGAAGAATATGGCCAACGATTTGAGTATCTGGGTGTTGCAAAGGAAAAAATAAAAGTCGTAGGGACGCTAAAATATGATACGGCTGAAGTGACAGATAATGTGCCGGGTTCGCAGCAGTTAGCTGAGAGTTTGAAAATAGGGCGAGATTGTCGGCTTTGGGTCTGCGGCAGCACCGGGCCAGGTGAAGAAGAGATAATACTTGATACATATAAACAGCTCATAGATGATGGTTTTGATGATTTGCGACTGGTGATTGTGCCACGCAAGCCTGAGCGATTTAATGAAGTAGCCAACCTGATTGAAGAACGGTTCGATTTGGTTCGATATAGTCAGATTAAGGCCAACGGTTTAAAAGTTGGTGATGACAGCAGGGCGGTTATTTTGGGTGATACGATGGGCGATTTGCGTAAATTTTATTCATTGGCTGAGGTGATTTTTGTCGGGCGGACATTAGTGGCGATGGGTGGATCAGATATGATGGAGGCTGTTGCGTTAGGAAAAGTTGTGGTAGTAGGGCCATATACGGAAAATTTCAGTGAGACTATGGGATTATTGAAGGATGCAGGTGGGATAGTAGAAGTTGAGGCCGGGGGATTGCCTGAAAAGATAGGTGAATTATTTGAAAATCCTGTAAAATCTGAGACAATTTCCAAAAAAGGTCGGGATGTGATTATTGCAAATAAAGGTGCGACTGATCGAACGGTGAAGTTCCTGGCGGATGTTTTAGGGCATAAGTCATTGTAGTGTAGGGTTTTATGTGGTTTGTGAAGTGGGATTGTCAAATTATTTGTAAAAAGCCTGGATTTTTATAAAAGTTTATGAGAATTACACTTGCAGAAAAAAACACAGTTGGTATAATTCCCAATCACCTTAGCCGCAAGGGGTAACACCTATGTGTATGGGGCTGGAAGCAGCACGGCGTGTCCAGTTCAGACCTCCGGTAAGGTCAACAGGAACAAACAGAGTTCCACCGTGCCCGATCAATTTTATTTTTTGGGTTGTGTATAGCACAGCGGTAAACAAAGAAGATATTTATACTACCCCATGGTGTAATTGGCAACACACAAGTTTTTGGTACTTGCGTTCCAGGTTCGAGTCCTGGTGGGGTAGTTTATATATACCCGAATAATAGTTAAAAAAGTTAAAACGAGGTTTTCCAGACAAAATGACCAGAAATGATGATATTCGCATATTTAGTGGGACAGCTCATCCAGAGTTGGCGACAAAGATATGTGAGCAATTGAATGTACCTGTATGTCGCGCTGATATTGAGCCATTTCCTGATGGGGAAACGCATGTCAGGGTTATAGATCATGTACGTGGAAGAGATTGTTATATCATTCAGTCGACATGTCCTCCAGTCAATGAGAATTTGATGGAGTTGTTGATATTTCTGGATTGTCTAAAAAGAGCATCAGCTAAACGAGTTACGGTTGTAATGCCATATTTTGGTTATGCACGTCAGGATCGCAAGAGCGAAGGACGCACACCGATAACAGCAAAGCTGGTGGCAAATTTGCTAACAACAGCAAGTGCGACACGATTATTAGCGATAGATTTGCATGCTCAGCAGGTACAAGGATTTTTTGATATACCAGTAGATCATTTGACCGCCGAGCCAGTGATAGCAGAATATTTCAAATCGCTGGATTTGCCCAATAAAGTGATAGTATCGCCGGATGTAGGCAATATGAAGACAGCGACGATTTATGCTGAAGATCTTGATGGTGAATTAGCAGTGATAGACAAACGTCGGAAAAGCGGCACAGAAGTTGATGCAACCCGCATCATCGGTGAAGTTGAAGGCAAAGACGTTTTAATGTTTGATGATATGATTTCGACAGCAGGGACAATATGTTCAGCTGCGTATTTAGTGAAAAGTCACGGAGCTAAAAGCATACGAGTGGCAGCGACTCATGGAGTATTTTCCGGTCCTGCTATTCAACGTCTTAAGGAAGCTCCGATAGACGAGATTGTTGTTACTGATACAATACCTGTTAGCGACAAAGTAAAGCAATTAGACAATTTGAAAGTTGTCACAGTTGCAGGTTTGTTGTCAACAGCAATAGATTGTATTCATAATTATGAGTCAGTAAGTGCTATATTCAAACAGCGTTTGATATAAGCATTATACTGAGAAACTGATAAACATTTAACCCGCAGACGAGGTTGAAGATGACTGAAGCATTGGTATTAAAAGCTCAGAAACGCGAAAAGACAGGGACAGCCGCATCACGTAAGGCACGTAAAGAAGGATTAATTCCTGCGACTATCTATGGCCATCAAACCGAAGTCGTATCGGTTCTACTGAGTTATCATGATCTGATGATGGAAATACAACATCATCACCGTATGGTAACAGTTGAACTGGCAGGCAAGAAAGAAACCTGCCTGATAAAAGACGCACAGTTTGACTATCTAGGCGATACAATTATACATATAGACCTGACAAGAGTAGATATGAATGAACGTGTTGCAGTTACAGTTGAGCTGGCATTTAGAGGTGAGCCAGCAGGTGCATCTGAAGGCGGTATTCTGGATCTGGTGATGACAGAGATTGAGCTGGAATGTATGGTTAGCGCTATTCCTGAGAATATACGTGTTCAACTGGAAGGTTTAGGCATAGGCGATCACCTTAATGCTGGCGATATAGAATTGCCAGATGGTATAAAACTATTAACTGATCCAGCAGCATTGATTGCAGCATGTAAGGTTATAGTTGAAGAGGAAGAAGTTGAAGGCGAAGAAGGTGGCGACGAGCCAGAAGTAATCGCTCGAGATAAAGAAGATGAGTCCGCCGAGTAATGAAGCTGATAGCAGGACTAGGTAACCCCGGTGCTGAGTACATAAGAAGCAGGCATAATGTAGGTTTTGATGTACTGGATATATTAGCTGAGAGATGGTCTATATCTTATAAGAAACGAAAGTTTAATGGCAGATGTGGCGCAGGGCTGGTAGGCTTTGAAAATGTTACGCTGCTTAAGCCTTTGACTTTTATGAATAGATCAGGGCTAAGTATAGCTGAAGCGGTTAATTTTTATAAAGTTCCGTATGAAGATATATTGATCGTAGCAGATGATATGTCTTTGCCATTAGGGCAGATTCGTTTGCGAGCTAAAGGCTCGGCAGGCGGACATAATGGATTGAAAGACATAATACAGGCTCTTGGCTCTAATGAGTTTGCCCGACTGAAAGTCGGGATCGGAGGAGCTAAGCATAACAATGCAGTTGGGCATGTATTAGGATTGTTTACTGACGAAGAGCGTCAGATGCTGCAGCCGGCTTTGATTCGTTCTGTTAAGGCGATAGAGAGCTGGATGAATGATGGTGTCAGTGTCGCAATGAATAGTTTTAACAGTGTTGTTGAAACTAAGAGTGACCAGGACCGTGAAGAAAAGTAACAAGTGCGTGATATAAGCGAATGCTTTTATCATTGAAACTGAAAATAAATTTGTTCGCACATTTTTGTGCAGGAGGTGTTACGTTGACTACAGGAGTCATGCGTAAATACGAAGGATTATTTCTGGTAGATTCAGCTTATGCAACTACAAACTATGATGAAGCAGTTGCTGCAATCAGTACTGTCATGGAGCGTGCTAAGGCTGAGGTAGTATCATTGAAAAAATGGGATGATCGTCGCTTGTGCTATGAAATTAAAAGCAGCACAAGAGGAACATATTTCCTCTGCAATTTTAATGCAATGCCAGAGATGATTTCACCATTGGAACGCGATGTCCAGATTTCAGAAGAAATTCTACGTGTTATGGTTCTGAATGCAGAGCGAATTCCAGAAGAAATTTTGGTATCGGCTACTCCTTTAGAACGATGCGAGAAAATCGAAGCTGAAGAGGCACAAGCTGAGGAACAAGATGAAGAAAGTTTAGATGATGTCGCGATAGATACTGTCGAAGATTAATCTTTGTTTTAATCAAAAATTTTGGTGTTCAACATGAAACCAATTACAGGTATGGCAAAAGTATATCTGTATTAAAACTATGTTAGATCGCGAGGTATGTGATGGCTAGCTTTAACAAAATTATTATCATGGGTAATCTTACCCGAGATCCTGAGCTTACATTTTTGCCAAGTCAAACTCCCGTAGTGGAATTTGGCCTAGCATCAAATCGTAAGTATAAAGGTTCAGATGGACAAATGAAAGAGGATACCTGTTTCATAGATTGTCGCTGTTATGGCGTTCGAGCTGAAACAATCAATAAGTATTGCAAGCGAGGTTCGCAGCTGCTTGTCGAAGGTCGTTTGCAGTTTGACCGGTGGGAAGCACAAGATGGTTCCAAGCGTTCAAGGCATAGAGTTTTCGTTGAGAACTTCCAGTTCACCAGTTCAGGCCCAAGTGGTCAGGGCGGACAGGGACAATCATATGATAGTTCCGGTTCAGGGCCAGGGCCGACAGATGATTTTGGTGGCGGCTCTAACGATGATATTCCGTTTTAATTGAAATTAAAAGCAATTATAAAAAATAGACCAATAAATTACTACTTATAGCGTGGAGGTATTATGGCACGCAGAAAAGTAAAAGCTGTACGTGAACGATCAGAATGTCGTTTCTGTCGATCAAAAACAACTTATCTTGACTACAAAGATATTGAAACTTTGTCTAAATTGATGACTCAGCGTGGGAAGATATTTTCTCGCAAACGTAGTGGCAATTGTGCTGCCTGTCAGCGAAAGCTGCAACAAGCGGTGAAACGCGCTCGTTATATGGCATTGTTACCATACGTTAATTAGACTCTGTTTGTTTTAAAACACCTCTTTTTAAAAGAGGTAAAATTATTAATAACATCTTTTACTCTGGAGATTGAAAAAGATGAAATTGCTCTTACACGCAGACATACCAAAGCTCGGTTTTTTTGGTGATGTTGTTAATGTTAAAGATGGCTATGCACGAAATTATTTGCTGCCACAGAGATTAGCTGTGGTACCAACTGAATCCAATGTTAAAGCGATAGAAAACGAACGTGCCGCTCAGGCAGAAAAACGTCGTTTGGCTCGTGAAGCAAAAGTTCAGGTTGCAGAAAAAGTCAATGGTGTAGAACTGACCATTAGTGAAAAAGCTAATGAGCAGGGCCATCTTTATGGTTCAGTTACCGCTGCTGAAATTGCAAAAGCACTACGGGAAGCTGGTCATGAAGTTAAAACTGAATGTGTCAAGCTTGCTGACCATATCACACAACTGGGCGAAACCACAGTTGTGATACGTTTTGCTGAAGACATTACCGCTGAAATAAAAGTAACTGTTGCCAGCCCGGATGCACCATCAGATGAACCAGAGCAGTCCGCTGAATAATAATTCCGCTGGCAGTCAGATATCGGGGCGGGTCCCGCCACAGGATCTCGAAGCAGAGATTTGTGTGCTGGGTTCGATGATGCTTGATCGAGATGTAGCCAGCGAAATATTGCAGATTCTAAGGGCAGATAACTTCTATCGCCAAGACCATCAGCTGATTTATGCAGGCTTGTTGGCATTGTACGAAGATAACAAGCCTATAGATGTTGTTCTGCTCAGGCAGCAATTGCAAAAAGCCGGTAAGCTCGAACAGGCCGGTGGCCCCGGTTATCTAGTTGAAATATTAGAAGCGGTTCCTACCGCGGCCAATGGGGTATATTATGCAAAGATTGTGCGTGATAAATCCATGTTACGTTCGCTAATTTCAGCTACAAATGAAATCAATGTCCAGGCCTATGAAACCATGGGTGATGTCGGCGAACTCATGGAAGAAGCTGAACGGAAAGTTTTTGAAGTTACCCAGCGAAAAGTTTCAGGTGTGGCAAAAGACATGCACGGGATTATGGCCGAAGTTTTTACCGCGTTAGAAAATCGCAGTGGTGATCTGATAACTGGTTTGCCCACAGGCTTTACTGAACTGGATGAAATGACATGTGGCTTGCAACCCGGTGAATTAATTATAATAGCAGCTCGTCCTTCAATGGGCAAGACTGCTTTTGCTTTAAATATAGCCGAACATGTCGCCGCTGACCATGTAGATGCAGAAGTACAAAATCCACTTTTGTTTTTCTCACTTGAAATGTCAGCACAACTGTTAGCCGAACGTATTTTAGCTGGTCGCAGTAATATTGATTCTCAGAAATTACGACGTGGTTTATTAAACGCCGATGATTATTCTAAGCTTCAGGATACTGCTTATGACCTGTCACGGGCACCAATTTTTGTTGATGACAGTAGCACGCTTACTCCATTGGAGATGCGTGCCAAATGTCGTCGAATGAAGATGCAGCACGGGATCAAGCTGATTCTGGTTGATTATATGCAGCTTATGCATGCTCCGGGTGTGGAAAGCCGGGTTCAGGAAGTCGGCCTCATTTCTCGAAATCTCAAAGCTCTTGCGCGTGAACTTGATGTTCCGGTAATAGCGATGGCTCAGCTAAATCGTGGCAGTGAAGGTCGTGAAGGTCATCGTCCTCGAATGAGTGACCTGCGTGAATCAGGTAATATCGAACAGGATGCAGATGTGATTATGCTTTTGCATCGTGAAGGCTATTATAAAAAACACGCTAAAGACGATCTTGATGCTCAGGCTGGCGGTGGTCCAGAAGTTGATGACAATATTGCTGAAATTATTATAGAAAAACAGCGTAATGGTCCAACTGGCGTGGTAAAGCTGACCTGGATACCGCATTGGACTCGTTTTGAGAATTTATCAAAAGCACCTGAATTTGGCGTTTAGTATTAGTTATGCCCAAAGGTTATGATTTTCTCTGGCAGGGCCACTTCTAAGGCTCTGCAATGCAATAGTTTATGTATTGGCAAAGCAGGAAATTGCAACTGTTATCAGTTTAAATGCCCATTTTTTATCTGGATACCACCTCAAAATTATCTTATAATGCAGCCAACCGGTTTGAATTAGCCAGGTTAAGCTGTGTGTTAAACCTTAGGCATAAGTATTAACTTAGCAATTAATAAATGGATTTAATAAATAAAGGCGGGTTTTTATGGCTTTAGGAGCTGTTGTAAAGGATTTGAAACAGTTGAGATTTTTTTCTGGTTATGGAGCCTTGTTAATACTTTGTATTTTTTTATTGGTATTATCAGTAAAAGCTTCTGATGATGAGCCTCGTAAGATCAATAGTATTGTCATCAAAGGCAATAATAAGCTTAATCAAAGCAAAATAATGGCTAAAATTCATAGCCGTGCTGGTGAGTTTTACCAGGAAAAAACTGTAGCAAATGATGCTACCCGTGTCAGGATTATGACTGAGATTGTCCGGGCTGACTGGGAAGTTGTGCAGCTTGAAAATGATCCATTACTGGTCGATATTATCTTTTATGTTGTTGAAGGTCCGGTTGCTCAAAAGCTGGAGATTATTGGCAATGATGACATTGATACCGAAGATATTCTGGAACAGCTTCAGTATGAAGAAGGTGATTTTCTTGATCAGTATTTGATTATCCAGGGCGAAAGTGATATCAGAGACTATTATATCAAAAAATGTTATCCATTTGTTGAAGTTCAGCTTGACCGTGAACGTTTAACAAAAGAAAATGTTATTGTTTATAATATAGTTGAAGGGCCTTGTTGTCGAATTAAGAAGTTTTCATTTGAGGGTAATGAATCAATATCTAATTATCGGCTGAAAAAACAGATAGATTCCAATTCTTATTTTCCGATTTTCAAATCTGGCCGTATTGAAGATGATAAAGTTGAAAATGATATAAATAATATCCGACAATATTATCGTGATAAAGGTTTTCTGGATGCGGAAGTATCCCTGAAAAAAATATATAATGACAAGAAAACCCGTGCTAATTTTTGTTTTATTATTGATGAAGGCGAACCTTATTATATAACTTCGATTGAATTTAAGGGTAATGTTCAGTTTCCAACTGAGGAACTAAGTATTGAGCTAGGTAATTTTGGCCCAGATCGAATTTATGAAACTGAAGATGTTAAGGCAGCACAAAAGAAACTGAAAAACTTTTATGATAAAAAAGGCTATATTTATTCTTATGTAGATATTGAGGAAAAGTATACCGATCAGCCGGGCGAAATTGAAATAACTTTTAATATTTCTGAATCAGGTAAATATTTTCTGCGGGATTTGATAATTACGGGTAATATTGAGACTAAAGATAAAGTTATCCGCCGTAATTTTGACAGAGAAGACTTTACTCCCGGCCAACTGTATAATCAATATTCCGCTGACCGGGCTCGCAGACGATTGGTAGGCACTCAGTATTTTTCAGAAGTTACGGTTAATCCTATCGGTAATGATGAAAATCAGCGTGATGCTTTGGTGACGGTTGAAGAAATAGCAACTGGTAATTTTTCATTCGGTTTTGCGGTCGATACTAATAATGGGGTTATGGGGCAGTTTTCTGTGGTACAGAAAAACTTTGATATTGCCAATCGTCCTAAGAGTTTGCGTGAATTATTCACGGGTCAGTCGTTTATTGGTGGCGGCCAGTCATTAAGATTGAATATTGAACCTGGCACAAGAGTCACGCGTGGTAATATTAATTTTCATGAGCCATATCTTTTTGATCAGCCCAATTATCTCGATGTTAATCTGTATGTATTTAGGCGTTGGCGTGAATCTTATCTGGAACAAAAAGGTGGCGGCACTATCGGGCTGGGACGAAGATTTAACGATATCTGGTCAGTAGATGGTTCGGTCAGGCTTGAAAGAGTTAAAATTTCTGAACTGGATGATGCTTATGTCGTAGATACCGATGGCGATGGCGATATTGATGCCGATGATGATTTGATTGTTGTGGCTCCAAAAGAAGCTGAAGATGTCGAAGGTAATAATTTCTTTAACAGTTTTATCTTTGGATTTGGCCATGACACAACAGATCGCATGTATCGGCCTTCAGAAGGTCATAAACTTCGTTTGTCCTGGGAACAGGCTGGGGTTTTCGGTGGCAATTTTACCCATTCAAAAGTTATAGGTTCGGCAAAATTTTACCACACCTTACATGAAGACCTGGCCGAGAGACGCACGATTTTGACTTCCAGAATTATGGCAGGTAGTATTTTAGGTGATGCACCACTTTTTGAGAAATTTTATGCTGGTGGATCTGGTTCGATGCGGGGTTTTGAATATCGTGGCGTAAGCCCCAGAGGCGGCCAATATCCCAATAATAAGAAAAGAAATAATGATTACCCGGTAGGCAGTGATTCAATTTTTCTTGCCTCTACGGAGTTGACATATCCGCTTTATGAAGAGACAATATATGGTAAGTTATTCTGTGATACAGGTATTGTAGATGAAGGCAATTATAGAGTTGTAGTTGGTTTTGGTATAGAACTGGTAATACCGCAGTTGTTTCAGATGGTGCCGATGCAGATGAATTTTGGTTTTCCTGTTGTTAAAGATGATATGGATGATACCCAGGTATTTAATTTTAATTTTGGTATGAATTTTTAGATAAAATATAAACCTGTTGGGTTTAAGGAGATGATTATGAAGAATGCATTTTTATTAGTTGGTTTGATGTTTGGAGTTACTGTTTTTGCTTTGAGTTTTCAAAATGATATTCAGGCTCAATCGGGTTCAGCGACAATGGCTACCAAGGTAGTTGCTGTTGATGTAGCTAAGACACTTAGTGTCTGCAAAGAAAGTATTGAACGTGAACAAGACCAAAACAAAAAAGCTGCCGTTATTAATGAAAAGCTCACTGCTTATGATAAGAAAGCTAAGGCTATCCTCGCTGGATTAAAAGAAGGTTTTGAGCCTGATTCTGAATTGTATAATCAACAGATGCAGGAATTTTTCAAGGTAAAAGCCGAAGCTGAAGCCCTGCAAGGTTATGAAACCAAGCGCATGGAACGGGAAAATCGTGTTTGGGTCGAAATGCTTTATGGCAAACTTCTGGCTGCGACATCGGATATTGCAAAACAGCAGGGTGCTACCTTAGTTGTTAACTTAGATGGCATCCCTATGCAGGATAGCAATATTACAATTGAAAATCTTTATAAGATTATTTCTAATCGTAAAGTTCTTTATGTAGCAAATCAGTGTGATATTACTGATAGTGTTATTGAACTTATGGATGCCGCTTACGCTGAAGCTAAAAAGAATAAGAAATAAGAAGGTTTAAATGAAACTTGGTTCATTAGCTGACAAAATAGATGGCCAACTGATTGGTGATTCTGATCTGGAAATCCGGTCCATTGCTACCTTAAGCGATGCGGTGGCTGGTGATATTTCTTTTCTCAGCGATCGGAAATTTGCCCATCAGATAGATGCCACCGGAGCTGGGGCAATTATTGTTTCAGTTGATTATAATCAGCCTTGCGCTAAGGCATTGGTTTTAGTAAAGGATGTAAATGCTGCAATAGAAAAGCTGCTGGAATTATTCGTACCGGCAGGAGACAGTCCAGAACCTGGCATTCACAAATCAGCAACAATAGCCTCTACAGCAGAATTAGCTGATAATGTTGCAATCGGGCCTAATGTTGTTATTGAAGCCGGGGCTGTTATAGGTTCAGGAACAAAAATATCGGCAGGCTGTTTCATTGGCCGCAATGTTAGCATTGGTGATAACTGTTTTATCTGGCCCAATGTTGTAATTAAATATAATAGTGAAATTGGTAATAATGTTATAATTAATGCCAATACCACAATAGGCACCGATGGCTTTGGTTTCCGACTGGTTGATGGCAAGCATAAACGCATTACCCATATCGGCTCGGTGCTCATTGAAGACAATGTCGAAATCGGCGCTAATTGTGCGATTGACCGGGCTAAGTTTGGCAAAACCATTATTGGCGCTGGAACGAAAATAGATAATTTTGTGATGATTGCCCATAATGTCAAGATTGGACAGAATTGTATTCTTGTTGGTCAGGTTGGCATTGCCGGTAGTACCGAACTGGGTAATTATGTCGTGTTAGCCGGTAATGCCGGAGCGGCTGACCATGTTAAAATTGGCGATGGGGCAATGCTTGGTGCCTGTAGCGTAGCTATTAGCGATGTAGCTGCTGGTGCAAAGCTTATGGGTATCCCGGCTCGCGATTTTAGAGATTATTTTAAGGAAGTAGCATCGCTGAAAAAACTACCTCAATTGCAAAAAGATTTTAGAATTTTAAGAAAGCAGATGGATAAAAGTGCAAAAGCAGAAAACAATAGCACAGCCAGTTAAATTAGAAGGCCGGGGCTTATTTTCAGGCCAACCAGTTACTATGACCTTTAAGCCAGCCCCGGAAGATACCGGTGTGGTTTTTGTCCGTACCGATTTACCTTGCAGATCAAAAATTCCTGTTGATATCGCTTCGGTAGCCCAGCTTCCCCGGCGAACAGCTTTAACAAATGGGCCATCGACGGTGGAAACTGTCGAACATTGTTTAGCAGCGGTAAATGCTCTGGGTATCAATAATCTTTTGATTGAAATTGATGCCTGTGAACTGCCCAATATTGATGGCAGCAGCAAACCATTTGCTGATTGTTTGCTCAGTACCGAACTTTTCGAGCAGGACAAATTAGTTGATTTCCTTGTCATTACCGAGCCAGTCGTGGTAAAAGAGGGCGATGCGACGGTTTATGCCTTGCCTGATAAAGATGATGAACTTTCGGTCATTTTTGATATGGATTATAGCGACACGGTATTGGGGCGTCAGCTTTATCGTTTTGGGGTAACACCGCAAGGTTTTATGGATGAAATCGCTCCTGCCCGTACCTTTGCGCTTGAACATGAAGCCCGTGCGATGCAGGAACGCGGTATAGCATCCCATTTAACCAGTAAGGATGTTCTGGTTATTGGGCCAGATGGACCGCTGGATAATGAATGGCGATATCCTGATGAATGTGTCAGACACAAAATTGCTGATCTTTTGGGTGATATTATGCTGGTGGGCAAGCCTGTAAAAGGCCGTATTATTGCTTATCGCAGTGGCCATAGCTTAAATCAAAAATTAGCTGCCGAGCTGATCAAAGCCGCCGAACGGCAGAACCGTAAAAAAGATACTGGTCTGGACGCGGTTTTGGATATTCGTAAAATTCAGAAAATTCTGCCCCATCGTTATCCTTTTTTACTGGTTGACCGGGTTCTGGAATTCGATGGTGAAAAGCGAGCGGTGGGTATAAAAAATGTAACGATGAACGAACAGTTTTTCCAGGGGCATTTCCCTGGAACTCCGATTATGCCGGGTGTTTTAATTGTGGAAGCTTTAGCGCAGATGGCTGGTTTGCTGTTTGCCCAGAAGCTGGAAAACACTGGTCAGCTTGCGGTATTACTTTCGATGGACGGCGTTAAGATGCGTCGTGCGGTTGTACCTGGCGATCAGATAAGACTGGAAGTCGAAGCGGTAAGGATGAAATCCAGGCTGGGCGATTGCAAGTGTAGAGCGGTTGTCGATGGTCAGGTAGCCACCGAAGCCCAGATTCGTTTTATGCTGGTAGATGCCGATTCTGCATACAAATAACTCAAACTGACCGAGAGCCAGTTTGAAAGTTAAAAACTAACAGTTAAAAGTGAAAAGTTGTGGTATTTACCTTCGATAAATGCTAATTAAAATACTACTAAAGTTTATACTAAAACTGCACTTACTGATAATATTCGGTAAGTTCGAGTAAATAAGAATATGGAAACAGCGGTAAGCCGAAGCGATCCGCGAATAAGGAAAATATTAAGATGGCAACAATTGCCCGGACTGCTGATGTAGATAAGACTGCTGTATTAGGCCAGAACGTAAAGATTGGTCCAAATTGTATCGTTATGGCTAATGTTGAAATAGGCGATGACTGTGAATTGCAAAGCAATATTATAATCTATTCCGGCACAAAAATTGGTAAACGTAACAGATTCTTTCATGGTGCAGCGATGGGCCATGAACCTCAAACGCTGGGGCTGGTGAATCCGGAATCTTCTCTGGTAATTGGCGATGATAATGTCTTTAGAGAATATACAACTGTTCATCGCGGTATGCCATCAGCTGGCGGCAAGACCAGCATTGGTAATAACTGTTATTTTATGGTTGGCAGTCATATAGGCCATGATTGTGAAGTTCAGGATAATGTGGTTTTGACTAATTATTGTTCGATTTCCGGTCATTGTAAAATTGAATATCGTGCCTGGCTCAGTGGCTATTCTGCTACGCATCAGTTTACCACGGTAGGGCGTTTTACCTATGCTGCGGGTCGGTCGAATATTGGTGCTGATGTCCCGCCGTTTATGAAGGTTTCTGATACCGAAGTCCGTGGCTTAAATGCCAATGGCTTAAAGCGAGCCGGGATTTCAGATGAAAGCATTGCGGCATTAAATGATGCTTATCGGAAGCTGTATAGAAGAAAAGATAAAATGAGTATCAAGGCTGCTGTAGCGGAATTACGCGATCAGCCTGACCTGGATGAAAATGTAAAATATTTACTTGATTCGCTGGATAGAAAGTTCCAGCATCGCTTGGGTCGCTACCTGGAAACATTCCGTTAATGAATGGTTTTTAGTGCCTGCCCTGCAATAGAGAAAACTTGAAAGATTGATAAATGTCAAATATTTCCAAATTAGCTTTTATTGACCCGTCTGCCAGACTTGGCAATGATATTACTATCGGTCCATTTTGTGTCGTTGGCCCTGATGTGACTTTAGGCGATAATTGCAAACTGATTAATAATGTAACGATTAATGGCAATACTTCCATAGGCAGGAATAATACATTCTATGCTAATTCTGTTATTGGAGAAGCGCCACAGGATCTCAAATACAAAGGTTCGCCCACCGAAACTGTCATTGGTGATAACAATGTCTTTCGGGAAAATGTAACCGTACATCGCGGCACCGAGCTGGATTCTGCCCGCACGGTCATCGGCAGCAATTGTTTGTTTATGGTAGGTTGCCACATTGCCCATGACTGTATAGTCGAAGATAATGTTATTATAGGCAATGATACCCAGCTGGCCGGCCATGTGACTATTCAAAAGGGTGCTGTCGTAACGGCATTGATTGGTCTGCATCATTTTGTCACCGTGGGTCGCTATGCCTATATTGGTGGCCTGACTCCAGTCAGACGGGATGTGCCGCCTTTTGTGAAGTTCTCCGGTGACCCTAATGCCTGTCGGGGTATTAATGAAGAAGGGCTCAAACGCAATGGCTTTACGCCTGATGATATTGTTCTGATCAAGAAAACCTATCGTAAGCTTTATAAGAAGGGCGTTAACTTAACTGAAGCCCTGGAAGATATACTGGATAAGGAAATCACCAATGAGCATGTGCAGTTTTTCTGCCAGGCGATTGCCAACACCTGTAAATCACCCCATGCCCGTTATAAAGAGACTTTGCGTAAAGACCAGGATGAATCCAAACTAAACCGTAAATCATTTGAAATAAGACAATAGCTCCTGGTGCAAAAGTGCGAAAGTCCAAGGTGTTAAAACAAGCTTTCATACTTTCACACCTTTGTACTTTATTACTAATTTTACTAAATTAATTGGAAGGAATTGCATAATGGCAAAACTGAGAACCGCAGTAATTGGCGCTGGCAAGATGGGACGTCTGCACAGTCGAATCTATAGCGAAATGGAAAATGTTGAACTTGTCGCAGTTGTTGATAATCAAATCGATAAGGCCCGGGCTATCGTTTCGGAGTTTGGCGGCACAGCTTATGATGACTATAATGCTATTGTTGATATGGTTGATGCGGTAACCATATCGGCTCCCACCGAGCATCATGCCATAGTCGCAGAACCTTTCCTGAGTCGCGGCATTCCGGTGCTGGTTGAAAAGCCACTGGCTGAAACTCTCGATCAAGCCCGGCATATGCGGCAGCTGGCCCAGGACAATAACACCATTTTGCAGGTGGGTTATTCCGAACGCTTCAATCCTGTCAACCAGGCGATGGCCAAGTTGAACTTCACCCCTCGTTTTATCGAGGCCAATCGCATCAGTCCTTTTACCTTCCGCAGCACTGATGTCGGGGTGGTGCTTGACTTGATGATTCACGATATCGATATTATTCTGTCGATGGCCAAAAGCAAAGTAGCCGATGTTCAGGCTATTGGTGTCAATGTCTTAGGGGAAAATGAAGATATCGCCAATGTCCGTCTTACCTTTGAAAATGGTTGTGTGGCGAACCTGACTGCCTCCCGCATGGCTATGAAGACTGAACGCAAGATCCGGGTCTTCAGTGAATCGGCCTATCTGGTGCTGGACCTTTTCAAGAAGACCGGCTCGATAGTCAGTAAGACTGCCAATATTGATATGCTCAAAGAGATTCGCGGACACCTGACCGCTGATGGCCAACTGGACTTTACCGGTATGGACTGGACTAAGTTAGTGCAGTACCAGGAACTTGACATCACCTCCAAGGAACCGCTCAGGCTCGAACAGGAAGCCTTTATCAATGCTGTCAGCGCTGGAAGTACCCCGGAGGTATCGGCTGCCGATGCCGTAGCTGCCATGGAACTGGCCCAACGCATAACCGAAACCATCAAAGAACACCGCTGGCACAATGCTGATTCCAGCATCAGCTCATCCGCATGGGATGTTGATTAAGCATAAGTATTCCGAAAGGGATAGTAGATATGTTAACTGATGATGACGTTGCGAAAGGGATAGCTTTATTAATTCTTTTCACTATTTTATTTGTTGTGATTTATGGTTTAGCCTGGGGTGTTTCATTTATTCCCTGCGAATCAAGGGATGTCTATCTTGCTACTCAAGAGCATATTGAAGCAACTTTAGTTCATCCAAGCACTGCTAATTATGGTTTATTCCAATTTCATTTTAACAGTGTAGATGAAGAAGATCATGGTGGTTATAAAGTAGATATATGGGTTAAAGCAAAAACCCAATATGGCGTTGAAATAAGATTAGAAGCTATGGCCCATGTGCAAAAAAGTAACGAAGAGTGGGTAGTTACTGAATTTAGTATTGAAGAAAAATTACATAAACATATAGAACATATTCTTGGTGATTGAAGATATTGCTTCGATATATCCAGGCATTCTTTAAAAATCATACCTGGGGTTTTTCCAGAATCCCAATTGGGGTTTTCGAAATGGATCTGACAAACCCGATTTATGGTCCGGTAATTCATTATAATGTCCGTATAATAGGTGAAATCGGGGTAATTCCATCGGAAATCATCCCTATAGAGTCAAAATAGTAAAGTGCGACCAGTATATTGCCCAAATAATTGATACACTTTGGATAATGCAGTGTGAGCAAAACGAAGCGTAACTTATTTTATTATAAATGTTAATGTTTTAGGAGAATTGCTTATGTCTATCAATTATTATCATGCTTTTTCTATGCGCAAAAAAAGGCCATAACCGTTAAGTATGGCCTTGAAATAAATTCTGTGTGATAGCCGATTTAGTGTGAAGCGGGCATCGTAAACATTGACTGCGTCTTAACAATTGTCAACTGTTCCGGAAAAGCGTGGAATGTCTGAACATGCAGATTTTCCCAGCCGGCTTCAAAGTCCACATAGCTAAATGGTGCATAAAGACCTTTGGTCCATTGTGGAAACGGCAGGTATATCCCGCGTTTCTTGGCCATCTGTACCAGGTTCTTATGAGTCTGTTCATAAACATTCTGGCTCATGACTTCAACCTGACTGTTAATTGAATAACCAAAACCGCCAGCCCATTCATGGTCAAATTTCTTTTCACCTTTGAAGGAAAATGTATCGACAAGCCCGCGCGTTGGCAGTAGCTGATTTGGTGGACATAATAATTCTGTTAGACAATTCTTGCCATTAAATACTTGTATAACATGATTGCATCCGGTTAGCCAGATGTTGGCTTCATATTCACCTTGCAGAAACTGCTGTTTATAATATATGTCAAACAGTTCCGGGTGAACAGGGCGTTCAAACAAATTGTATGATAGCTGATTGACTGATTGGGCGATACGTTGTTGGCTCATTATTGGTTCCGATACCTTTTCTGGCGGTTATTCTTCTTTTTTGGTTTTCTCTCTATTGTGATTGACTTTAGTTATCAGACCTTCTTAGCGTTTTCATTTCTAATAGCAAAAAAGGATAATTGGCCCGGAATAACTGCGTCATTCACTAAATTCATTATACATCGATAATGCCTCAAATCGAAACGAAAAATGCCGTTTTCAGCACTGAAACAGTAAAATAGTGTTATCGGTCGCTGTTAGATAATCTTTAAAATCATAGCTAAGTCGATTGCGAATAATACCTTTCATGCCATCGCGCACAAAAACGGACCTTGAAAAAAAATCGACAATTTTTAAAGTTTTATTAAAGTTCTGTGTCGATAATTGTCATTTTAATAATTTTTCACTTACTTTTTTCCGATTTCTTATGGGCCTGCCATCGGAATCTTCAATAGACCAAACCGCTGGCAACGACCGATAATTAACTCTGAATAGCGGCAACATTGACCTTGACAAAAAACAGGCTTTTATATAGGCTCAATAAAATTCAGCTTTTTATTGATGGAGAAATTGTTTTGGATATAGCAAATTATAAAATGAGAGATATGACGCAATTAGCCAATGATAAATTGCGTATTTCACCAATTAATCTATTGAGCTTGATAATTATTTGCTGTATTTTTGCGGCAGTCTCACAGACTCTTAAAGCCAGCGCTGATGATTATTTTAAAATACAGATTCTTGACCAGGCAACTGGCCGTGGCGTTCCTCTTATTGAACTGCGAACAGTCAACAAAATCTGTTTTTGGACTGATAGTCAGGGTATTGTCGCATTTAATGAACCCGGCTTAATGGGCCAGGATGTTTTCTTTCATATAAGTGGCGATGGGTATGAGTATCCTAAAGATGGTTTTGGCTATCGGGGCCTAAAGCTTCGTCCTCTCGCCGGTAAAAACGCTGTTGTTAAGATAAAACGAATCAATATCGCTGAAAGACTATATCGTATTACTGGCCAGGGAATCTATCGCGATAGCCTGCTGACAGGTCATCCTGTTCCCATTAAACATCCAACTATCAATGCTCTTGTCACAGGCCAGGACACTGTCATCGCTGTTCCTTACCGAAACAGTATTTATTGGTTTTGGGGTGATACCGACCGGGTGGCTTATCCTTTGGGTAATTTCTCAGCTGCTGGAGCCACTTCAGAATTGCCGACCGATGGCGGCTTGGATCCCTCTTTTGGCATTGATCTGACTTATTTTGAAGGTGACAATGGCTTTAGCAAGGCTATGGTTCCGCTACCGGGAAATAGCTTACGCTGGATAGAATCGCTTTTGCCGCTTAGAGATGAGGCTAATCAGGAAAAACTTTATGCCCGGGTCGCCAATGTTAAAAACCTTGGTGCTGTTTATGATTGGCATCTGATGTGTTTTGATGATGAGGCCAAAGTGTTTAAGTCGGTCCTGAAATGGGATAAACATCAATGTCATGATTCTGCTCATCCTTTCCTTGTGAATGCCGATGGTATTGACTATTATTATCTTTATCCAAACTTTCGTGTAAAGGCAAGCCTCGTTGCAATATCAGATTGGAACCAATACGAGGCCTGGACTTGCATTGCTGGTAACGGGCTTATCAATTCTACTAATCTAAAAGTGGATCGGGACAAATCCGGACAACTGATTTACTCATGGAAAGCTGGTGCTGATAGACTTGCTGGGAGTGCTCTGGAGAAGCTTGTTGATAAATCGCTTCTCAAAAACAGCGAACGCTGGAATAGAGTTATTGATATACAGACAGGGAAACCGCTTTTATTGCAGCGAGGTTCGGTTTTCTGGAATACTTACCGTCAATGCTGGATAGCGATTATGTCCGCTAAGCCAGGCGAGGTCTGGTTCGCTCAGGCTGATTCGCCAGTTGGCCCTTGGGGTTACGCCAGGAAGATTCTGAACCATGACCAGTATAATTTCTATAATCCGACCCAGCATCCATTTTTTGACCAGGATAATGGTCGCGTAATATTTTTTGAAGGTACATATACCGCTTCATTTTCCGGTGCCAAAGTAAAGACCCCGCGTTATGATTACAATCAGATTATGTACCGTCTGACCCTTGATGACCAAAGGCTTGCTTTGCCTGTACCAGTTTATAATGTCAAAAGTAGATCAGGCCAAAACAGGCTTTGGATGAGCTCGCAGATTATCGCCGACAATGCCTGGGGCCGTGTTATTGATATTGCTTTTTTTGCTGTTCCGCCTATGTCGGCTAATGATAAACTTATTCCCGTCTATCAGCGATACCAGGAGGGTAAACAGATACTTACCACTGACCAGACCGCTGCAGAAATCCTTTTTTATGCAGTTTCTGCCTCTGAAGTTGAGGAATATAACACCGCTTCTTTAATGCCGATTTTCAAAACTTCCACCGATACCAGTGATCCCCAGGTACTTTGCCGGGTTTGGAAACCTACCACGTCAATCCTTTCGATTGATCCGGTTAATCCTTTATAGATTGCAGCAGGTGCTATACTTCCGCTCAAAGCGTTCCCATGGCTGCATCAAAATCAGAATCCAAAGCCTATTGCTCAGTCACACTTTAATAGTTGGGTAGAGTGATTTCAATTTTGTCTGAGCGTTTTCAACCTTAAACTG
>JAEIOG010000072.1 GCA_016342495.1 Phycisphaerae bacterium | reverse complement strand
CGCGCAAGTTGCCTATTTTAACATTTTGTTTATTTCTCCAAATTCTTCAATTAAATTTCATGCGTTAGCCCTGCTTTTTTTATACTAATTGGTTGACTGCTATGGACTTATGATGTAAAATTGCCCGGAATATTAGGCGAACTTCGCCAAATGGGAAAAAGCGTGTGATGTATTGGGTAAGGCATGTGTATGCTGGCCCAATTTAATTTGTAAATTATTTCATGAACCCGACAAGGAGAATTATCATGAAGAAGATGCTTGCTATTTGCTGTGCTATGTTGTTGACCGCTTGTGTTGCTTTCAGTGGCTGTGCTAAAGATGAACCTGCAACTCCAGATCCAAAAGCACCTGGTATAGAAAATCCAGAAACTCCAGAAGTTCCTGCAGTTCCAGAAACTCCAGAAGTTCCTAAAACTGAATAATTTTAGTTTTTGCAGTGAAACAAAAAAAATGGCGGTGGCTTTTATTAGCTTATCGCCGTTTTTTTATTTCAGGGTGACAATGCTGTAAGAAATAATTTTTTACCTGGCTGATGCGTATTTGAGACAAGGCATGCCTTGTCTCTACCGGATTCGGCGACTGCGAGGCCGTGTCGAAATTGAAATTTTTGTAAGATTTTATCTATATGAAGCAAAACAGCACGAAGCGGCAGCGCCGTGCTAAGGCATTATGCCAGATTCCATGATGCTTAAAGCAATTTCGGAGTTAAACCACAATTTACGTTTTTTAGCTGGGCGCTGCCGCAACCAGCTGTTTGTTGGCTAATTCACGCCATTTACTTCAAGTCGCTAAAGTGTTATCAAATTTCATGCGTTACCGTTGTCGGCGCGCTGGCGCTTGTGGTTATGTGGGATGTTGGCAATTACAAATCGTTCAGATACTATTATCATTTAGAAAGCGTGGCGGTTATCTGCTTTTGCACTTGTTCAGGATTATTGATGTCCTGCCACACACTTTCGATATAGCCAGTGCCGGCGGTTGCAAAGCCTATCGAACCGATTCCCAGAATCCGCTGCATTAGCGACATTTGCACAAAAGTATTCTGGATTTTATCATGTCGGCACTGAAAAATTCGCACGGTTAAAACACCATAAACCGTGATAATTCTTTTGTCGGTTAGAATATAGCTTCGCATAATCCATTGTAATATTGCGATAAAAATCCGAACCGAAACCCCAATTACGCAGCCAGCTATTACCAGTTTGCGATATTCTTGTAATTTAAGATTATCAGCAAAATAATGGGCCAGGGTGGCTATGCAAAAGCCAACAATAATTGCCCGAAAGCTCAGGAATACTATTGTCCAAAGTGATGGCTTGATGACGAAAATGATTATTTCATCATCATTAATCAGATTTTGTCGCAGCATATCAGTCATAATCTCGCTGCTTAACTCAATTTTGTCATTGTTTTGACCCATTTTTTTATTATAACTTAAGGATAAACAAAAGTAAAACAATGTTTCGATATACGAAAGGCATAAAATGAAAGTTCTGGCAATAAATGGCTCCTGCCGCAAAGATGGCAATACTGCGATATTGATTAATAGGGCATTTAAGGCACTTGAGGCCGAAGGAATTGAAACCGAAATGGTCCAGTTGGCAGGTGAAATTATCAGAGGTTGTGTAGATTGTGGCTATTGCAAACTTGCAAAAGATGGCAAATGTGCGATTAATAATGACCCGATAAACGAAATTATACAAAAAATGATTCAGGCCGATGGCATTATTTTGGGGTCGCCGACATATTTTGCGGATATTTCGCCTGAACTGAAAGCCTTAATTGACCGGACAGGGCGGGTTTGCCGTTGTGCCGGTAATGTGTTGAAATACAAGCCCGGCGCTGCAGTCATTGCCGTGCGACGTGGAGGAGCCATCCATGCCTTCGATAGCATAAATCATTATTTTCAGATTCAAGAAATGATTATCCCTGGTTGTAATTATTGGAATATCGGTTTTGGTGGGCCATCCGGTCAGGTCGCAGAAGATGATGAAGCGATGGCAACAATGCGAATCCTGGGTGAAAATATGGCCTATCTTCTGAAAAAATTACAATAGTTTATACATAAACTTGATTTGCGGTATAGACAAGGCATGCTTTGTCTATGCAGTATTAATATTGTCTGTTTAAGAATATCCTTGACAGTTTATTGCTATTTTATTTAACTGTCTGGTCGAATTAAATTTTAATTGAATAATAAATGAGGAAATCATGGAAGAACAGCAGCAGATGGATTTGCAGGCATTGGCAGGTTATGTTTTAGCAATTGCAGGGGAATTGAATGTAAAGGCTAAGCAGGTCGAAAGTACCATGGCACTTTTGGAAGATGGTGCAACCGTGCCGTTTATCTCCCGTTATCGCAAAGAAGCTACCGGCTCCCTGGATGAAGTGCAGGTTGCCGCGATTCGTGACCGGCTGGCCCAGATGCGAGAACTGGACAAACGCCGCGCCAGCATCTTAGCTACTATCGAAGAACAGGGCAAACTTACCCCTGATCTCAAAAAGAAAATCGAAGCTGCCGCAACCATGACAGTTCTGGAAGATTTATACCTCCCTTATAAACCCAAGCGTCGAACCCGTGGCACTATTGCCAAGGAAAAAGGGCTGGAGCCTTTCGCTGAGCTTATTATTCAGCAGGGTGATTTTGATCTAAATGCAGAAGCCACCAAATACATCAATGCAGAAAAAGAAGTAGTCTCTGCCGATGATGCCATCAAGGGTGCTCGTGATATTATTGCTGAACAAATTTCAGAAGATTCCCAGGCTCGCGAACAAATTCGTCAGCTCTATTGGGATCAGGGTATCTTTGCCACCAAGGTAGCAACCGGCAAAGAAGAAGAAGGCATTAAATACAAAGATTATTATGACTGGTCTGAGCCAGTCAAGACCGCACCGTCGCATCGAGTGTTAGCTATGCGGCGTGGGGCAAAAGAAAAATTTCTTTCGTTACGTGTAAATGTACCTGAAGAAGATGCAAATGCAATCCTGGAAAAACTTTTCGTTAAGGCTGGCAATGATGCCGCGATTCAGGTAAAACTTGCCGCAATCGATAGTTTCAAGCGTCTTATTTCACTTTCAATGGAAACTGAAATCCGTCTTGATACCAAAAAGGAAGCGGACTTGACGGCAATCAAAGTCTTTGCTGATAATCTCAGACAGTTATTGATGGCTTCCCCATTGGGTGAAAAAAATGTGCTTGCCCTTGACCCGGGTTTCCGTACAGGCTGTAAGTTAGTCTGTCTGAATGCCCAGGGCAAACTTGTATATAATGATACAATTTATCCGCATACCGGTGGCAATGGTGCTGTGCAGGCAGGGGTGATTGTTAAGGAATGCGTTAAAAAATATAATATTGAAGCTATTGCCGTTGGCAATGGAACCGCCAGCCGTGAAACTGAAGATTTCCTGCGTAAACTCGAACTTGGCCCGGCCGTAGCTATTGTTATGGTAAATGAATCTGGCGCTTCGATTTATTCGGCTTCAGAAGTCGCCCGTGATGAATTCCCTGATTATGATTTGACGGTTCGCGGTGCGGTCTCAATTGGCCGTCGTCTAATGGATCCGCTGGCTGAACTGGTCAAAATCGATGCTAAGTCTATCGGTGTGGGTCAGTATCAACATGATGTCGACCAGAAACAATTAAAAGTCTCGCTTGACGATGTTGTCGAAAGCTGTGTGAATAATGTAGGTGTGGAAGTAAATACCGCCAGCAAACAGCTTCTAACTTATGTTGCCGGTGTAGGTGCCAACGTCGCTGGTAAATTAGTGGCTTTTCGTGATGCCAATGGCGCCTTTCTCAGCCGCGAGCAATTGAGCAAAGTGCCGGGCATGGGACCTAAAACCTTCGAACAATGTGCCGGTTTCCTTAGAATTCGCAATGGTCAAAACCCTCTTGATGCTTCTGCCGTCCATCCGGAGACTTACCCAATCGTCGAGAATATGGCAAAAGACCTGGGTTGTGCGGTTAAGGACCTGGTTGCTGATCCATCTTTAGTAGCGAAAATTGAGCTATCTAAATATGTTAGCGATACCATTGGCTTGCCAACTCTATCAGACATAAAAGCCGAATTAGCCAAACCGGGCCGCGACCCGCGTGAAAAATTCGAGGCTTTTAGCTTCGCCGAAGGTATTAATGAGATGTCTGACCTGACCGTTGGCATGGAATTGCTGGGAATCGTTACAAATATTACCGCTTTTGGTGCTTTTGTGGATGTTGGCGTTCATCAGGATGGCCTGGTACATATCTCAAAGATGGCTAACCACTTTATTTCCGACCCATCTGAGGTTGTTAAAGTCGCCCAGAAGGTTAAAGTAACTGTTACTGAGATCGATATTGCCCGAAAGCGTATCGCATTGAGTATGGTTGGCGATAGCAAAGAAGCTTCTGGCACATCTGGTGTGTCCAGAGAGCCCAGGAAACCGCAAAATAATAACAAACAAAATAATAGGAAACCTCGAGATAATAAATCCACTGGTGGTGGGGCCTTTGGCAGTTCATTAAATATAAATTTTGGATAAATTTTTGACTTAGCTATTACTAGGCTCATGCTCTAAAATACCAATACAGCCCTGTTTTTGCTGTTAATATTTTACCTATATTAGCTAATAGGGATATTTTTACCTTACTATTTCTGAAAAGTTTAATATTTCGTGTTCAAAATACCTAAACAAGGGCAGAAAGTGCTTGACTTATTTTAATCAGACCTTAAAATGAACCTCCTGAAAAATAGAAAAAGCTTGATTTTGCCTTTTTAAATAGAGAAACAGGTGACAAGCTCCCCAACTAGAGAATGAAAACTGGATTTTTGTTGAGTTTCTTGATAATTCATTCGCATACCGACATACTTAATCATATTAAGGAGTTAAGTCTTGAGTACCCTAACTAAAGTATTAGTGCTTCTAGTATCGGCTCTGTCGATATTTCTTAGCGGTGTATATGTGCTCCAGCTGACTACAGGTGAAGACCTGAAATCAGAAAATGAAATAATTAAAGGGCAATTGAGGGCAACTCAGACCCAGAGCTTTGCTACTGAAGATGGTTTAGCTAAAGGTTTGGAAACATTGAATGCTGTTAGCAAAATTCAGCAGAACAATCTGGCTCTGATGGCTGAAAAAGTCAAAGAACTGCAAGTTCAGCGCGATCTGGCTGTTACCGAAAAGGGTGCTGCTGATGCTACTGCTTCCCGTGCTACCGAGCTTGCTAATACTCTTGCTGCTATGAATGCTAATATGCAATCTAGTGAAGTTGAACTGTTTAAGCAAATCACCGATTCTAACAATGCTAAAGTGCAGGCTGAGATTAAAAATGCTCAGCTGAATCAGAAGCTTGCTAACGTGATGGCCGAAAGCGAACAGAAAGCAAGAGAAATTCGTCGTCTGAAAGAAGCTGACAAGCTTAAAGATGATGTTATTGCTGATTTGAAAGTCAAACTCGAATCCGCTTCGCTGAGTCCAACTGCCATTCCTGGTGGCCAGGGCGTTAAAACCGCCGTTAATGCTACCGGAGTCCCAATAAGAGGTGAAATCCTCGAAGTGCGTGATAATGGCCTTGTTTTGATCTCGGTCGGTACTTCTTCGGGGGTTCGTGAAGGCATGGTTTTCCATGTGGCTCGCGGGGCACAGTTCTTAAGTGATATGGTTATCAAAGCTGTTTATGCTGATCAGGCTGTTGGTGAACTCTACAACACCGCCCGTGGCGAAATCGTTCTGGATAAAGACACTGTCTCTACTGGCTATGGCGAATAATCAATTAATCAATAATGGCCCGGATGGGCATAACTTATTATAGGTAAAGAAATTATGGCAAAAGCTGACGTCAAAAAAGTAAGAGCCGCAGGCAGTGACAATGATGTTTATACTGGTTTGTTAGCATTGGCTACTGGTGCTCTGGCTGCAACTTTGGTCTACAGTATTATTCGTGGAAATGAACTTTATGGCCAATTCCTGGATTTTAGCAAACTATTCTCCAGTTAAGTTTAGTTTCACTTTCGATTATTACACGGGATGGGCCTTATCGCCTCATCCCGTTTTTTATGCGCATATGGCCAAAGGCAACATTCATTTGTGTTCAATATTTAGGTATTTCTTCATGAACTCCATGATTTTATGGTGAAAATGCATTCGAACATGTTTTTGAAATTTCCCAAATCATCTGCACATTATCCTGATAGGTCGGTTATTTTCCTGTTTTTGGTGGTTTTATAGTAGATAAGCAGATATTTTATACTTTATATACTGTTTTTTTGACATTATCCAACAAGATACTTGTCAGTTGCCCTATTAAAAGGTAGAATTGACATGCTTCTATGTTTCCAGACTCTTTGTCTGAATGATAATTGTTTACGACCGAAGCGACAAAAGTCAGTGATCTTGTTTTGACCTGTCATTACCGTTGGATACTCATTTTTGTGGTTAAGTCTTTTTTGAGGAATATTAAGTGTTTTTAAAAACAATACAAGGCTGGTTTTCCATGGATATGGGGATTGATCTTGGCACCTGTAATACATTAGTTTGTATTAAGGGCGAGGGTATTGTGCTTAATGAACCCTCAGTTGTCGCAGTTCGCAAGGGCACTAATCAGGTTGTCTATGGCGGTAAAGCTGTCGGTCTGGTCGCAAAAGAAATGCTTGGCAAAACTCCCGGAACTATCACCGCTGTTCGACCTCTAAAAGATGGCGTTATCAGTGATTTTGAAATTACCGAAGCTATGCTGAGCTATTTTATCCGAAAAGTTCATGGTCGTGGCGGGCTTATTTATCCTCGCATGGTTATTGCTGTGCCTTCGGGTATTACCGCTGTTGAAAAACGTGCCGTTTATGATGCTGCCCGTCGGGCTGGTGCTCGTGAAGTTTATCCGGTTGATGAACCGATGGCTGCAGGTATGGGGGCCGGGCTGCCTATCGCAGAACCTACCGCTTCAATGATCGTTGATATTGGTGGCGGTACAACTGAAGTTGCTATTATGAGTCTTGGTGGCATTAGTAATCGTGAATCCGTTCGCGTCGCTGGGGACGATATGGATGAAGCCATCATTAATCACCTTAAACGTACATATAATCTTCTGGTTGGTGAAGCACGTGCCGAACGTATCAAAATTGAAATCGGTTCTGCTGCTCCGCTGGATGAAGAATTGACCATGGAAATCGCCGGCCGCGACACTATTTCTGGCCTGCCTCGTAAAATTGTTATCACCAGCGAAGAAATTCGTGAATCACTGCGTGAACCTCTAGCAGCTATTATTGATTCGGTCACCAGAACTCTGGAAAAAGCCGAGCCTGAATTAGCTGCTGACCTTATTGATAATGGTATCTGTTTAGCTGGTGGCGGCGCTCTTTTACGGCAACTCGATTTTGTTATCAGCAATGCTACAGGCCTGCGAGTCTTTATCGCGGATGACCCGCTTAGTTGTGTAGCAAGGGGCACCAGCGTATTCTTGGAAAATCTCGATCTGCTCAAAGAAAATCTCAGGGATGATGATTTCTATTCATAATTGTGCTGGCCTTTAACTGACACAGGATAAACCATGGCATGGATGCCTAAGAAACTGAAATTCAAGCGTATTGTCGCTTATTTGCCGCTTATTACGGTTTTTTTCCTGTTTTTACCTCTTAGTGTTTCTGCTAAAGCCCGTCATTTACTCAGTTCTTTTTTTGCCCCGCTTACTTCGGTGCTGCGCGACGCGACTCTCGAAGTCACCCAGGGAACTTCCGATCTTACTTCTTCTGATGTTTCCGCTGAAAAATATCGTTTATTACATGAAGAATATATTCGACTTAATAATCAGGTCGCTAATATGCAGAGCCAAATTGATATCCAGGCGGAAAAAATTAATATACTTTCGGGCCTGAAACAGGAATTTGGCATACACAAAGCGAAATTCGCTATCGCTGATGTTATTGCCGCCGACAGTGACACTAAAAAACAAATCTATATCATCAATGTTGGCAGTGATCTTGGCGTGAAAGTTGGACAATTGGTTTTAGCCGGTATCGCAATGCATGATAGTCAGCTTGTTTTCCCGAATGATGCTTATAAAATGTCAGTCGTAGGCCAGATATTAGAAGTTGGCAAAAAAACCAGCAATTTCAGACTCATCAGCGATATGGATTTTAAACTCCCAGTGAAAATTTTCAATAATTTAAATACCGATGGTATCGATGGCTCGCTCCGGGGCCAGGGGCTAAAACCGATGGATGTCAAAATGGTATCCGGAAAAAGTGAAATCAGCCCCGGTGACCTGGTTTTTGTAAAGCCCAATATTAAAACTTTGCCAGTTAAGATGCTCATTGGGCCCCTGACTAGCTGTCAGCGGGATGAAGACAGTCCGATGATGTGGAAAATATCGGTCGCAGCACCTATGGATTTGCACAAACTCAGGCAGGTTGTCATTGTCATGCCAACTGAATATGAACAGGAATAACACCCCTTCAATGTCTATAAGCTATTTTAAATTAATAATTTTGACGCTGATAATTGTTATTATTCAGGTATCGGTGATACGGCCTTTGGGCCTGACAAAAGCTTATGTCTTTGCTGATTTGCCGATGGCTCTGCTTGTCGCACTACTTTTTCGAGTGCAGGAAAAAGAAGCGGTGCCTACCGGTTGGCTTATTGGCCTGATCAAAGATTTATTTACTTCTACACCTTTTGGTCTTTATACTCTTGGTTTCTGCCTTATCGCTATACTTTTTATAAATATTCGCCGTGTTATCTATGCCAGGGCGGCGGTGCGATTGATATTGGGAGGACTTGTGGCGGTGTTATTAGTCGAATATGGCATTTTAACATTTGAAATTTTCCGGGGGCATTACTCTGCTGCCGCATTTAAGAATCTGGCTACAATAATTTTATTGTCAGCTTTAATCACAGCCCTGATAGCACCAATATTTTCATTAATTCTGGGTAAATTTCATAAATCACTGGGACTTAGGTCGCAAATCTATAAATAGAACCCTCTAATGCTAAAACTCAATATCGCCGATAATTATAAAATAGCCTGCTGTGTATGCAGGTATTTAACGATCGAGGCTAAATGAAGGGTTTTACCAGACAATCTAGTATTGGCAATCCCATGCGGGTAGTTCTGGCTATCAGCATTTTACTTGCTGTTATTGCTGTTGGTACACTAGGTTTTAAGCTTATTGGCAACCGCGATCTGCTGGATTGTCTTTATATGACTTTAGCTACCATCAGTACATTAGGTATGAAAGCTGGGCAAACTCCGCCTATAAATCAGCCCGAACGCATCTGGATTATCGTTTTGATTGTTGTTGGGATTGCTGCTGCGACTGTCGCTATTAGTACCCTGGTCAGCATGATTGTTGAAGGCCAGATGAGAACCATATTAGGAAGGCGTAAAGTGGACCGTAAAATTGCATCATTATCGGGGCACACAATAATCTGTGGCTATGGCCGCATGGGAAAATCTGTTTGTGAATGCCTGAAAAATCGTGATATTACTCTGGTAATTATTGATAGTGACCCTGACAAAACCACTGATGCTGAAGCTGAACATTTGCTTTATGTTTTAGGCGATGCTTCAGAAGAAAAGACACTCGAAAACGCTGGTTTAGAACGTGCCTCCAGCCTTATAGCTGTTTTGGATACTGATGCCCACAATGTTTTTGTCAGTCTTATCGCAAGGGATATGAACCCAAAAATTAAAATTGCTGCCCGGGCAGAAAAACCTGAATCTCAGTCCAGATTAAGACGAGCCGGGGCTAATCATGTTATTTGCCCTCATGACATCGGGGCCGCCCGTTTAGCCAACCTTCTGACAAGGCCTGGCATAGTTAATTTTATCGACCTTGCTTCCAAGGGGATGGATATCGAAGCTGAGCAGCGTACCATCGATGCGGGCAATCTGCTGGAAGGTATCACCATCAAAGACGCTAATATACCCGGAAAAACCGGGGCCCTTATCATTGCATTACAGCGTGGCGACAATTTCACTATGTTCAATCCCAGACCCGATACGGTCTTAAAGCGGGACGATGTCATGTTTTTGACCGGCCCAGTTGGTTCGATGTCCCGAGTCGAACAGGAATTTTTCAATCAAGGTTAGTATATTTGTTATTCATAGTTCGAATCATTTTATCAATTATTAGCATAAGCTTTCTGGTTTGTGGCTATTATGCCTTTGCCCGGCAATAATCTTTGTTTATTTCCCAGCATCTCTGCTTGCACCAGGTCGCTAAAATGTTTCTATTTTTCTCAGATTTGCCAACATATTCAGATGAAATACTCCAAAATCCCTGATTTGGTGCGCCCATATGGCATTTATTGCATTTTTAGCCAAAAATCGGGGTTTATTATTAGAATTTAGTTTTGACAACCCATTATCTTATTGCTAGACTGCCTTTATTATTGGAATTGGTCAATCAGGTGATTGGCCGCAACAATTTTGTTTATTATACTCATTGAATGTGGGTTTCCTGGCAGAAATAATGTTTTTACTGCCTGTGTTATAATATAACGGAAATTTCAATCGACGTGGGTATAACCAATTTTTTTATGTTGGAAAGGACTATATAATGCAAGAATATGAACTGCTAAAGCAGAAAGTCGCTGAAGTCGAAGAAGATGTTATCAAAGCTCAGGGTGGCAACAAAGCTGCCGGTACTCGTGTCCGTAAAGCCATGCAGGACATTAAAGCTGCTGCTCAGGAAGTCAGAGTTAAAATTCTCGAAGCTCGCGTTGATTAATTATTATGCAATTTGATTATGGATATTGTTTAAACAGGCAATATCCATATTTTTTGCCTTATCCTGGTTAATATAAGGATTTTAAAATGCCTCCCAAGCAGTTAGTAGACCTATCTAAAATCGATCTTAATTGTGTTCTCTATGATTCTGGAAAAATTGAATCTATTAATCCTCAACGCTATGAAATGCGATTGATTGACCGTATTGTTTATCTTAATGAACAGACTACTCAGGTCGTCGCGGTCCGAGATGTTCGCGAAGATGAGTTCTGGGTACGTGGCCATATCCCCGGTCGTCCGCTTGTCCCTGGTGTTCTGATGATCGAAGCGGCTGCTCAGATGGGGGGATTTTGCGCGAAGATGGTCTCTGACCCTGATGATGATCGTTTTTTTGGTTTTGCCGGAATTAATGACGTTAAGTTTCGTGCACAGGTTAAGCCTGGGGATCAATTAGTTATGTGTGGTAAGCACATAGATATTCGATCCAGAAGATTTATTTTTGCCGCCCAGGGTTTTGTCAATGGTAAGATGGCTTTTGAAGCTACCATTATTGGTATGTCCGTATAGTGCACTCAATTGCTTTTAAGTCTTGCTTGAGTTTTTGCAGGAACATATAATTTTCGTGTGAATATAAATGCCATGTACAATGAACTATTCGAAAATTATATTGAGATTAAGCCCGATGATGATTTAGCCACAGTAACTTTAGCTATTCCCGCTGGTGCCGGTGTCTGTTTATTTGTTGCCGATAATGATAAGCCTGTTGTTTTTATTTATGCCGCTTCCCTGCGCAATCTGGCGCGGCGGCGGCTTGACCAGCAACAGGCCCGCAAAGCTGATTTACGTTCAATTATAGTTAAAATTTATTTCTGTAGCTGTTTTAGTCAATTCGAAACCCAGCTTCAATATTTTAAATTAGCCCGAAAGATTTATCCGGATTCCTACACCGAACTGATGCCCAGACTTGACGTGTGGTTTCTTAAGCTGGATAATAAAAAATCTGTCCCGTCTTTTAGCATATCAAGAAATTATCAAAACGATTGTTGCTGGGGACCTTTTCCTACCAAAGGTCCCATTGGCCAGTTAATCGAAATCGTTCAGCAACTCTTTGGCTTGTGTCGTAATCCCGCCAGACTCAAGAGTTGCAGCTATGGCCAAATGGGATTGTGTGTTGGACTTTGTCTTGATAAGATCAGCGATGATGAATATGCAAAACTTTTCCAGAAAGCTATTGATTTCCTCAATGATAATCCTCAGCATAATATCGAGTATATTAATGAGCATATCACCCAGTTGTCTAAAGAATTGAAATTTGAACAGGCTGGCCAAATGCATCAGAAGCTTAAAGCCTTGCGGAAAATTTATGATATGTGCTATGTTGGCCCAGTCGAAAAATTCTGGATTATCGCCTTTCAACCCGGCCCTAAAATTACAATCGCCCGTAACGAAGAAACTAAAACAGCCAGGCATAAAGCTAATTCAATTTCAACTTTCATTATAGGCCCTGGTGTTATCGAACAGCTTGCCCCTTTTACTCTTAATCATGCCGATGAAAATTGTAAAGCTGTTCTTGACCATCTGAATTTATGCAAGCTACAACAGAATGTCGCAAAGACCGACGAACAATTACTCGGTTGGCTTACAAATCAACTTCATAAAAATGATTCAGACAAAGGATTATTTGTTGTCGCTGACGAAGATTTGAATACAAAAACACTGGCGGAAAAAGTAAACGATTATTTTCAATCATAAAAATAATTATTTTTGCGATAAAATCATGACAATAACGATGATCGCAATGAACAGGGCACCAAGTGAAATAATTAATGCCATTTTCAGACCTGTCTGCTCAGGCCCTTGATCAAGAACATTTTCCAGAGCATGATCTATCCCAATTTGACCTTGTTCAAGACCTTCCAGCATCTCATCATTGAATCTTGTGCGAGCGTGCAATGGTGCTTCACCATTTCTGACCGCATGAAGATCTTCCAGCAACAATTTGACATTTGCATAGCGTTCATTACGATCTTTGGCCATCATAACTTCTACTACTTCTGCTACTCCGAGACTCAATTCTTTATTGAGATGGTCCGGTGGCACCAGCTGTTGTTTGAGATGTTTGTGCATCACTGCTGATGGCGTTGGTGCATCAAAGGGCACCTTGCCGGTTATCATATGATACAGCATTGCCCCTAAGGCGTAAATGTCAGCCCGGGCATCTATGTCGATTTCGCCACGAATTTGTTCAGGTGCGATATAATAAGGTGTGCCATAGGCTCGTCCGGCTTCCTGTTGAGCTGCTTCCATGTCACTCATTTCACGAGCCAGACCCATATCCGCCAGCTTTGCTATGCCATCTTCAGTTAGCATTACATTTTTGGGTTTTACATCGCGATGGATCAAATTCTTTGCGTGAGCATGAGCCAGGGCTTCGGCGATCTGAATTGTGATATCCAGCGCATCACTTTCTTTATAAACTTTGTTTTTGCTCAGATCATCATAAACTGTCTTGCCTTTGACATATTCCATTACAAAATAATGATACCCGCCGGCTTCACCCACATCAATGGCCTGAACAATATTTCTATGATTCAGCATCGCTGCAGCTTTTCCTTCTTTGTAGAATCTTGCCACATATTCAGGATTTTCACTCAGGCGGTTAGGTAATACTTTTATTGCGACCATTCGGTCAAGACTGACCTGTTTTGCCTTAAATACCGTTGCCATCGCTCCGGATCCGAGCTTTTCCAGAATTTGGAAACCCGGAATCTTTTGGGCTGGCTTGGCTTCTTCAGCTACCTTACTGACACGTTTTAGCTGTGTACGGGTTACATACCCGCTGGCATGGAGCACCTCAGCCAAAGAACGGGGCTTGCCCGCTCTGTTATACTTCTTGACTTTTTCTATGCATTCTTTGACTTCAGTATCGGTACAAAGGTTGCGCTCGATAACGATCCTGCCCAGAATTGAATCTATATTGGTATCAGCCATTGGCAATTTTTACTCGTAAATGTTGGCCTGTAAAGCCATGATTGTTTTAGATAGACTCGCCGTCTCTAAAAGAATTCCTAATTCTATCTCTTCTATTATATTCGTCAAGACCCTTTTAGCAACTTTATTCTATTTATTGCAGCCATAACATATCCCCGGCCCGATATGTTCGATAAACATCGCATTTTCATACAAATAACGACGTATTTCGTAGCAAAGATGACATTTATCTGCATATTTCTTATTTTCCAGCTCTGTATTTTTTAAAATATCCAGTAGCCCAACCGGTCCTTTTTTTGCTAGAATTGAAAAAATTGGATGTTTTTCCGGATTATAATTGCACCATAAATCATAAAGTCCGGCTGATTGACTGATTGTCCCTATTTTAATTCCCACGCAAGTACCGGAAAATACATTGCCCGCTCCATCAATATGGATATGCTTGGCCCCGAAAATCGAGCGGCGACAATTATATTTTGACAGCTCTTCGATACCCTTTAGCTCCAATACTGCAGGCAGCTCAGCAACGGCCCGGCCTAATAATCTTTCTTTGCGTAAAAAATAGTTTTCCTTGAATACTTCCAGCCTTTGTTCCGCTGACATATTTTTAGTTGAGACCGGGTTTTCAAAATAGTCCAGCCAGCGAATTTGCAAGCCATCTTCCCCTAAAATTTCCCGTCCGATATTTACCAGTAATTGCACATTTTCTATCGGGATAAATTCCTGATGATAGATATCAGTACTGATATGCAACTTTTTTACACCTAATGCCTTAAGTTCGGTAAGTCGCTGACGCACAACTTTTTCATCTGTGCACCAGTAAGCATTGGTCTCAATTTTTTCCAGGCCTTGTAGTTTTTCATCGTGGGCTATTTCTAAAATTTTAATCAGCCGCCCATAATCACCAAATGGCTCACCGCCAGTTAAATGTAGCAAGCCTCTATCCCCTGCCAGTCTGCGTATATCCTTCCAGCATTCGATAGCCATCTCAACGCTCATTTCCGTTTCGGCACTGCCGGCATCAGGCCCGCAATGCACATAACAACACGAGCAGGCCGCCGGGCACCAATATGTCAGCATTATCCCCGCAGATGACCATATCTTATATTTCATATCTACACGGCCTACACCGCAATTATATGCATTTGCATTTATATCAATTTCTTTCATTTATTCTGACTTCTATTTTGGAATTCCTGCTTCAGTGGTCCTACCTTTATTGCTTTGGCAGGTTCTACCGCTTTAATATACAGCAACGTCCAGAATAATACAATTGTTCTGCTAAAACTAAATAATATAAATAAATAATATTTTTTTTAACTCCGATAACTTTTTTTAGGGCAAAACAATAATCGAAAAATATGTTTTTATCGGCCCCAAAAAAACTCTAACTTCATTTCTTAAAACTGTTAAAGATTAACTACCTACCCTGTCGATGATTCTTGTGCAGAGGGTTGTACGTCATTGAGTCTTTTTCGCTCCGCCAGGTGCCGACAATTCTAAACACAGTTTATATTATTATCGCAGAATTATAGACCCCGATTTATTTGGAGCTCAGTATGAATAAATTTGAATTAATAGAAGCTATCCGTCAGCTTAACTTCACTGCTTCAGTGGATTTCCTTACCCAATTCGATGAAAAGGAACTCACCGAATATCTCCATCATCTTAGTGAAGTTGACAAGGCTGACCTTACCGCAGCGATTCCAAGTTGTGTTCCATTTAATTAAGCTACAACCTGACAAAACTACTCCAGCACGTTCTAATATACCTGAGCGTGCTTTTTTTATGTATACGTCCTATAATTGCATTCGGTCAATATGAAAATGCCAAAAGCCAGAAGAAGAAATATTAACTGCTCCCAATCCACTGATGGAAAAATCCCCCTTGATGTTGGTACAATCGCTGCTGTAAGTATGTACAGTTTTTTTCTTTTACTGATTCTCCAGGTTTTGGTATTTATTACTTTTGGAATTGTTTTCATGCTTTGTGAAAATGGTGTGATACCCGAGACATACCACGGTTTAGCGAAAATATTGATTGTGCTTCTGACAGAATTTTTAATTATTGTTTATTCTATCAGTCATATCAAAAACAGATTTAGCCATACTCGTTTGCCCGACTTCAAAGAGAAAACCATAGAACGGGCATTAAATATCGCAGCAGGCCTCTGTCTTATTTGGGTAATGATAAAAGGTGACCCAACCAGTTATTTCAAGTATTTATTAATTATCCTGCATGGCCTTGGCTGCCTGTTTTTGTTAGTTTTCTTCATTGTCAGGCTTATATTCACCCGAAAGGTCACATATAGAACCTTTTTATCTGCTGTTCTTTGTGGGCTCTTGGTCTATTTGGCTATAGCTTGACCATATTCTCAATTTTCAGTTCTCAATTCTAAAATCTAAATTATCTTTTTGACCTTTTCCACTGCATGCCTATAATCGTTGATTATTCTCAACTATCAATAAAAAGGATATAATATGAACGTTACTATAAATGGCCAACCCAAAGATTTAGCTGATGGCATCACCGTCAGGGGCCTTATCGACCACCTGAAAATCACTGGCCCTGTTGCCATCGAGCTCAATCTTGAAGTTTGCCCCAAAGCCAAACATGATTCCACCGTCATCAACGAAGGCGACAAGCTTGAAGTTGTTACTATTGTAGGTGGTGGCTAAATATAAGTCATTGTAAGTAAACAACTTACTTGATATTTTACTAATTTACTCACTATATTAAAATAAGGATATATAATGACCAAAGATACCCCTCTAAAACTCGGCAAATACCAATTCAGCAGTCGCCTTTTCGTAGGCACTGGCAAATATGAAACCTTTGAACTCATGCAGGAAGCTCTAGCTGCCTCTGGCTGCGAAGTCGTTACCGTCGCTGTCCGTCGCGAACGTCTAATGGATAAAAATGACCGTAATATTCTCGATTTCCTCGACCGCAACAAATATACCCTGCTTCCCAACACTGCTGGCTGTTTTACCGCAGAAGATGCCATGCGTTGTGCCCGCCTGGGTCGTGAGCTGCTCGACATCGACTGGGTCAAGCTGGAAGTCTTAGCCGACACCAAAACCCTGCTTCCTGATCCCATTGGCACCCTTCAGGCCACCGAAACCCTTGTCAAAGAAGGCTTTAGCGTCCTGGTATATACCAATGACGACCCGGTAACTGCCAAACGCCTTGAAGAACTCGGTGCTACCGCTGTTATGCCCGCCGCCGCTCCTATCGGTTCTGGCCAGGGCGTCTTAAATCCCAATAATATCCGTATCATCCTTGAACAGGCCAATGTCCCAATTATCGTCGATGCTGGCGTTGGCACAGCTTCGGATGTCTCTATCGCCATGGAGTTAGGCGCCCAAGGTGTATTGCTCAATACCGGCATCGCCGGAGCCAAAGACCCCGTCCTGATGGCTCATGCCATGAAAAACGCCATGGAAGCCGGACGCAGCGCCTTCCGCGCAGGACGTATACCCAAAAAACTATACGCCACCGCCTCATCACCCATCGATGGCACCATCTGCTAATTAAATAAACAAAAGCCTGGCAGAATCTTTCTAGCCAGGCTTTATTATTTAAATCACTAAACAACCTATTTGCTTCATATTGATACAGGTTCTCACCAAACCAGCGAATCAAACACCCGAACCTGTTTCCAGTTATCTTTATTCCGTTCAATAAATTCCAGATGCGCCGGTGCCGTCTGATAAATATTCTGAGATTTTACATTGTCAAAAACTATAGTAATACTCACATCGAAATCACGATCATTAACTTCGCGGTTGTGTTCTGGCGAAAGCTTACCCGCAGCAAAAAACACCACGCCCGGATGTTCTTTCAGATACTTATGGCATTCACTTACCAACTCGACCACCTTTTCTTCCGATGCATCATTCAGCTTAAAATAGACACTATGCGAAAGACCCTGACATTGATTCTTAGATTCCTGATTCATACAATTACATCCTCCAATTAAAGCCATCATCGCGACAGCCAGCATTAAAATTATCATTCTTTTCATTTTATTTATCCTTACGATTATTATTTTCTAATTGGCATCATTGCCCCGGTCTCTTTCAGCCAAAGCTTTAATTTCAATTCCAACTCATCTACCTTGCCCGGCATCAATTTCGCCAGATTCCTGCTCTCGGAAATATCTTCCTTGAGATTATAAAGTTCAACTTTCTGACTTTCATGCATTAGTATCAACTTAAAATCACCCATACGAATTGCCGAACACGGCGTCACAGCATATTTTTTCTTTTGCGCAGAAAATTTCATATAGGTCGGATAATGCCAATACAAAGCATCACGCTCCAACTCCACCTTGCCCGCCCCCTTAAGCAAAGGCAATATACTGACACCATCAAGCACCTGACCTTCCGGTGCTTCTGCTTTTGCTATATCTATAAAGGTTGGCATAAAATCCACCCCGATTACCGGCTCATCACAAACCGACCCGGCTTTCACCATTCCCGGCCATCGAACAACCATCGGTATCCGTATCCCTCCTTCATAAAGACAACCCTTGCCACCTCGCAGCGGAGCATTGGAAAATTTCTCAATCCCCCCATTATCAGATGTGAATATCACGATGGTATTCTCGGCTAAATTATGCTCATCAAGTTTATCCATCAGCTGACCAACGGCATTATCCAGATGCTCGATCATAGCCCCATAAGTCGGGTCATCATATTCCGTAGTCTTGGCTTTGGCTTCATATTTGGCAATCGTTTTTTCTTTCGCTTCATGTGGCCCATGCACATTGAAGTGTGGCAGATACATAAAAAACGGCTTATCTTTATTCTTATCGATAAAATCCAATGCCTGGCCATTGATAAAATCAGTCAAATATGTCCCATCTGCAACATCAACTTTTGGTATCGATGAAAAATTCGGATAAAAATACCGTTTATCTCCCGATGGCGACAGCGACTGAACCGCAAAATCAAACCCACGCCTTGATGGATGCCAGTCGGTAATCTCCTTGGCGTGAGATAAATGCCATTTCCCGCAATATCCAGTCCTATACCCCACCTTCTGCATCACATCGCCAAAAGTCTTAATCCCCAATGGCAGATCAGTAATATTCGTTGGCGGCTCCATCTTACGATATTGCCGATATTTCTCATCAACCTGATTTACCCGGTATATTCCATGCCGCGTCACATATTGCCCCGAAACCAGACATGCCCGCGACGGCGCACATACCGGCCCGCAGCTATAAGCATCGGTAAAACGCATCCCCTCACACGCCAGCTTATCAATATTAGGCGATTCATAATATCGATGCCCATAACATGACAAAGAAGAATACCCCAAATCATCGGCATAAATAAACAAAATATTAGGCTGCTTTATTTGCGATTGTTTTGGAAGTTTCTGACACCCCGAAAAACCCGCCAAAGCTAATGCCGACACACTTTTTATAAAAGTCCTTCTATTCATAATATTTCCTCTTTCGAAAATGGAATATAGCAATACCAGATAATAACAAAGCCAGGTAGCCCGGGCAAATTAATTTTGTCACAATTATAAATATGAAGCAATCGACACCATCGCCGGGTGCTCGCATTCTTCCATAAAACTCAACATATGACCGGGGTGGCAGTGGTCTGCGTAGCAGTCCGATGGCCAACCCGTCTCAACCACTAAATTGCATTGGGCAATCTCATCTGGGCCACGAATCAGACTTGAAAGCAAGATCGAAAAATGTTCGAATAAATCTCCAATTGGATAGGGCCAACCAGGCGTGGGGCGCAAGTGACACAATAGTCAACAAAAAAGGGACGCTAACCATGAAAGGCAGCGTCCCTTAAATTTTCTAAATCAAACCATTAAGCTGGATCATTCTCAGGTCTGGTATCCATCAGCCACTGACTTGCCATAATCGCCAGGTCTTCTATATTGACCTTACAGTCTTCATTGACATCAGCGGTTGGATATGGATGCTCCAGATCGCCACAGCGGGCCTCTGGTGATGTGACGCTAAAGCGGTATTCACCCAGGTTCTCTATGATCATAATATAATGCATGCCAGCGGTAAGGTTGGCGGTAAAAGTCTTTTCACCATTATTTGCATAGCTATAAGTGTCCTGAACCAGGTTGTTCAGATAGTTATAATGGTAGATATACATATACTTGTAATCTGAAGTAGTGTTGGCCAAATAGAACGTATAGACCCCATCAATAGGTGCAATGAATTTGAACCAATCCTGATCTTTGTATAAGGTAGCCGTATAGTCCATCATGCCAGTATAAATGGTGCCATCTTTTTCGATTTGGACAGCTTGCCCTACGGTGCTTGCATAGTCATCAATGCAGGTTTCTTCATCAATAACGGTAAGCTCATAATAGTTGCCAACTTTTGCGGTGTCGCCATAAACTTTGACCTTAAATGGATGAGCATTCCACGAGACGAAATTCATATCTTGGGTTCCACCATAGACTCTGTTATTATTGTGGTCATATATCTCAAAATAAACCGAACAATTATCATCGTCATAAAGGCTAACATGATATTTATGGAGTTCTTCGGTATTGAAAATAAACCAGTCGCTATTATTACTCTGATCAGGAGAGATCGTCCCCTCGGTTGTACTGTCTACAATAATAGTTTCTGGATTGTTCATATCTTGTGGATGATTATCAGGCGGGAAGTTTTCAATAACATTGACTGAAAAAGTATAGTTACCTAATGTAGATTGGACCATGAAATACATTGGTTCAGTGCCATCGACAAATATTGTTCCCCGACGTTCCGTATTGTTAGCATAATAATAAACTACATCAGTGAGGTTGGTTTGACCTTTGTCCTGATAGACATAGATATATTTGTAGCCACCATCGGGATTACGCAAAACTATTTCGTAGCGGGTGTTTTCAGCTGGATAGAATACAAACCAGTCCTGGTCAGAATAGATGCTACTGGCATATTCTAAGGTGCGGGTGTATTCGGTGTTAGCTACGATAGGAGTCGCTTCTGCGGGGCTATTGCCATCTGGGTCAGTAAATGTTGCGATGTCGCTTACCCAAAGTTCATAATAGTTGCCAAGCTTGCTAGCACTACCTTTGACTTTGATAAGGAAATCTTCGCCATGGATTGAAGTTAATGTCATATCATGGGTGGCACCGTGAATTCGCACGCTGCCATCACTATTATATACTTCAAAATAAGCATCTGAATTGATGGTGTGCGAATTTTGTATATGGTATTGGTGCAAAGGGCTGGTATGCAAAACAAACCAGTCATTATACTCAGGCAGTTCATCAAGGCTAAGTGTACCAACTATTGGGGGCTCGTTAGCTACTATTGTGCCCGCTTCACTTGCGGTATTGCCATAGCCATCGCTTGGATAAGTGTCAATTTCGGTTACTGTTACGGTATAATCACCTGTTGCACCGACTATTTTGATATAAACAGTTTCAGCATTATCGAAAAACCATTGATATGATTTGGTCTGGTGATTGCAATAAAAATATTCGCAAGATGTCAGGTCGTCATAGCCCTGATCTTGATAGACATACACATATTTGTAATTGCTAGAAGGATTAAAGAATGTGATTTGGTATTTGGTTTCGGCAGTCGGGGTAAAGACAAACCAGTCTTCATCGCTCGCGCTAAGATATCCTGACGTGGCGCTGCCAACGGTGATTTCTTCAGCCAGCTCAGGGCTATTGCCATAATCTGGATCTTCTGCTTTTAATGTAGAACTTAATGCTAAACAAATTGCGCAAAAATACATTAATGTTTTCTTCATAACTCGTTTCTCCTTTGATGTGATTTCATATTGTTAAATAGAATAATAAGTTATTATAAACAAAATACCATGAAAACACAAGATAAATCCATTGTATCTCTGGATTTTTTAATAACTATGTTCTAATAATAATGGTATGGCAATCTCGGTAAAGTGTACTGATTATACATATAAAAACAGCCCGATAGGTTGGGTGAATTCACCCATCCCGTTATCAACTTTTGTCCCAAACGCAACACAAAGCAGCCGGTTCCACAAACAAGCCTACCAGCATTAACAAGCCTGGACCGTGCCCACGCTTTGTTATCCCATCATCTCCAACGCTCCACAACTATCACAATAACAATTTCCGCTCGAGTGGCAAGGGACAATCAAAATTGTCCCTTGGTGGCTAAAAAAACAAAGCACATAAACAACAACGCTGTTACTCACACCAAACACCCATATCGTACATTTTGCTCATTTTGCCGGGTGCCCGCAACCTGATATTGACTTACACATATCTGGGGTGGCAGCGCCCTGCGCAGCAGGTCGATGGTGAAGTAGGCTCAAACTTAAAATTACATTGTTTTGGATAGGATAGATTTTCTTTTGGTTTTGGTTGGCGGCTGTTTGAAATTCTGCTGGTGATGGGCTGGTGTTTGGAAAGCTGGTTGGTTGCGGTGTTCGCTTTGCTCATTGCTATTTTATCAGCATGGACAGAAGCTGCCCATCCTACGTTGTTGGCAGTAACTCGCAAAATCGATAGTGTAGTTGTCGTTCAGTACGATTACGATGCTTTGGGTCGAAGAATCAGGAAATATGATTGCATAGCAAATGCAAAGACGTTATACTGGTATAATAATAACTGGCAGGTATTGACCGAAACCGATGGTGATAATGTCGAGTTGAGAAGAAATATCTTTGGCAATTATATAGATGAACTGATTGGCTACAATGATGTATCTGGCAGCGGCGATGATATACATTGGGTGTTGCATGACCATCTCTATAGTCCGGTAGGCTTGATAAATTCCTCTGGTAGCGTTGTCGAACGTTATGAATATGATGCCTATGGAAAATCGACGATTTATGATGGGGATTATCAGGAAATATCCGCTACCGCTCACGATAATCAGATTTACTTTACTGGTAGAAGAGTTGATGTGCTGGATGGTGGGGGTAAACTGCTGCAGTATAGTCGTAATCGGTATCTGGATTATGATATCGGAAGATGGTTGAGTCATGATCCGTTGAGGTATGTTGATGGGTTGAGTTTGTATGAGTATGTGAAGAGTTTGTCGATCAATGCAATAGATCCGTATGGCTTGTATATTGATGAAAATGGAGACGAACAAGTTGGTCCACCGTATGATGGTCGTCCAAACAAAGATGATGAATTTCCATGGTTTGTTAATGACAGTCTTTTAAATGCCGAAACTTGCGATGAAAAATTAGTTAACGATTGTGGTGCTAGGCATGTTGATATACAGCAAGTAAAGCCTGAAAAACGAGAAGATTTAAAACAGTATCCTGTGAATATTGATAAATCATCCGATCGATTAATGTATGGTGGCCCAAGTAAGGGCAAAAAGTGTAGTGAATGTACATCTGCAGATATTAAGAGTTGTGTAGATGCTGTTTATCAATGGGAATCAGAAGAAAAAGATGGCCCTTCTGCTGATACATATCGCCCAGTTGGAAATAATTGTCATACAAAGACTGCTCGAGCATTAAGTGAGTGTTGTATGTTAACTAAATGGAAAGCAGCTTGGCATGGGAATTGGCCATATGGGGCGCCATTAGGAACTCCATTACGATGTATAGAGTGGAAAACCGAAAGAAAATATTTCCGGGGTACATATGCCACATATAAAACATGTATAAAATGGACCCCCGATTACCATATAAAGGATTAAAGGTCATGTTTAAGAAAATGCTGTTGATAATATCATTGGTTCTATTTGTTTGCATTGGGATTTATGAGTATTATTTACAGGAATTAAAATCAAAGAGATTTTCTGATGGACTTAAATTAATTCAAGATCTTGATATTCAAGTTTATCAAGGTAGTGGCTGTTTATATGCTTTAGATAAGCAAAAAGGCACTTGGAAGTTTGTTTTAGACGATGTATTTGCTTCGCGTCCTCAAAGTGTAGTTTTTGGTGAAGGATTTTTGATTGCAAAAGATTTTAAAGACTATAAAACTAAGCTCTTTTATAGTAATAAATCTCCTGATCTGTTAGATGAAATCGATATTTATTGCCCTTGTGCTTTGTCAAATGGCCAACATCAATTAGCTTATTTTGATTTTTTAAACAAAAATGATAAATATGAAAGTTTGAATGTTATTGATATTAAAAGCAAAGCTATAGAGAGCTATTCTGATATCAGAAATGCTAATAGTATATCATGGTCTCTTGACGACAAAAGTTTGTATATTTCTAGAGGGGAAAAAATTTCAAGATTTAATATTGAAAACGGAGAGCAAAGTTTCATTGCAAATGGTTACTGGTGTAAAGTATTGCCAAATAATGAAATCGGATTTTGGCGTATCGATGGTAAATATTCTACTTGTTTGAAAATGAATATAGATACAAAAAATGAAGATGTTATGTTTAGTACTAAGCATTACGTGCTTGCGGCGGATTGGGGGCCCACAGGGAGATATGTTATTGTATTAGTGTCGACCGCTATTCATGGCTTTCTTTTTATTAGTGATTATGTGGCTTTGCCAATTATTTGGGATACTGAAACAGGCAATCAGTATTGGCTTCCACCACTTAGAGATATTAAAGGTGGATCGGTGTACTGGATTGATGGCAAAGAAGTGAGATTCTATAATAGATGAAATATATCTGCGCTAAGCAAAAAAGAATCTAAGCAAGAAAATCGCCGGGTGCCCCAGGGCAACCGCATCTAAATTCCTAATAATTTTTTCAGATAATCTTCATTCCAGCCTGCGTTTTTGCGTTTGGATTAAATCGACTTGTCCTGTGCAATAATCCATCAGCCGGGTAGGGTGGGCCGTGCCCACGCTGAATTATTTTTCGTATTCGATATTGGCATTATAATCTATTTGGGCCAGGAAGTTCCAATCAAAATCATCATATATTCCTTTTTTCCAGAAACGATGAAATGTCGAATAAGGCCAATCGGCCGGGCTTTCAACGTAACCATGTTTGACAGGATTAAAATGTATATAATGGAGGTGGTTTGAAAAATCTTCTTTATCCCGCAAACGATGTTCCCAGAACCGCCGCTGCCAGATGCTGTTTTGGAAATAGGGGACAGTCACCTATTTTAGTAGGTCCGATGGGCAACTACTTTGCCCATGCTGTTTAAAATACCTTTCCTTACCAAAGACTTTCCACCAATGGCACTATCGACAACGATAAACATTATCATAATGAATGTTTTATAAAATAACAATAATTATCTCAGAGGGTGGCTCTGCCAGCAAAAAAATTACAAACCATTCAAATAATCATTATCTCCATCCCAATCAAATCCGCAAAAATCCGCTCGATCCGTCAAAATCCGTGTCCTATTCTTATATTCTGACCCCCACCATTTGCGCATCCCCCCTCAACCCAAAAATAAAAAAAATCCCAACAGAAAATCCCCCTTCCCACTCAGATATCAAAGCTTCCCAACCCCATCCAATAAAAAAACCATACCGATCGCGCATATTCACCGGTAATATGGGAAGATGTTCTTTTACAAGTTAATATGCAAATGCCATATCGGTTAATCAAACACCGAATCCAAAAACTTTTCAAGGTAGCCATTGTGCACAAATAATTCGATTGCCTCTACCGTGTTTTCATGACAGCATCCCCACAACGCCACACGTAAATCATGCAGTTCAACATCCATCTGAATTCTCAATACATCATCAACCACTAAAGCGTTGGCTAACCGTTTGAAAAAGTAAGCACTCAAAGCATTATTGCCCGGCTCACCGATTGATACCACCGGCAAATCATGTAACGCCTCACTGCTCAGATACCACATATCGCTCATCACAACTATTTGTTCATTCAGCCCCGGATCCCCTGTTATCCCCAGAATTGTATCTTTGAGTTTATAAGCCAAAGGTCGATCAAAAGTCTCAGCTTTTAGTGATGCCCCAGTTATGATCAGCATCCCATTATTTGCCAGTTTGTCATCAGGTATCATTTATATTTCTCTTGTATGCATAAATATTTTGTTAATTATTCAAAGCTCTCTTATCACCCGGCAAGGATTGCCCACAGCCAACACATTACTCGGCACATCTTTTGTTACCACTGCCCCGGCCCCAATTGTTGTATTGTCTCCGATGGCTACATTAGGCAATATTATAGCCCCGCCGCCAATCCATACATTCTCACCAACAGTTATAGGCCCTGCCAGCTCCAAGCCGCTTTGGCGTTCTTGTGCCTGAACCGGATGAGTAGCAGCATAAAATTGAACACCAGGTCCGATCAAGGTATTGTTACCAATACTAATCGATGCGCAATCCAGCATCACACAATTGAAATTCATATAAACATTATCGCCCAGATTTATATTGAAACCATAATCGCAAAAAAATGGTGGCTCGATATTTATATTTTTCCCTACAACTCCCAAAAGCTCAACCAGCAACTTATCGCGTTTATTTTTCTGGGTAGAATTGCTGGAATTATATGACTCAATCAAGCCACGGCAGCTTAGCCGCATCTGCACTAGCTGGGCATCCCCCGGATCATATAGCTCACCCCTGATCATTTTTTCCAGCTCAGTCATACAAACACCATAATAAAAATTAAGCTACTACTAATAATTCTTCGATCAGCTTGACCTGCTTACATATTTCATTATATTACTCAAAATTTACTTTGTGTGCATTTGCGACGATTATTTTTGATATTTTTGCAATTTCGACCGAAATTCCCAAACCAAATCCTTCATTTACCTGATATTTATTGAAAAAAGTATTATTTTTACCCATAGCTATATCATGTCGGGACAAGCCTACTCCAATTTCAGTAAATACAACACCAGGGACCTGTTGAAGAAAACGCTTGCCTGCGGCTGCCAGGATAGAGCTTTCGTGCGTGGTTTTCCCAAGTTGCACATCAATTTCATGGCTGCCAGCTAATTCAGCTAATCGGATAGCAGGTAATAATCCACCATTTTTACTGATTTTAATATCGAAGCAATCAATCAGTTGGTTTTCTGCTAAGTATCTGCCATCACTGAATTTAACTAATGATTCATCAGCGGTCAGAATCATTCCTGTCAGGTCCGACAACGCCAACCAGTGGCTATTGTCATCAATCGCTAAAGGCTGTTCTACACTGCAGATACATAAATTATCCATCTTCTGACACGTGGCAAGAGCGGTATCGACATCCCACTGGCCTTTGGCATCAAATCGCAGAGTCATCTGGCCAGACTGAAGTTTGGCTTGGTATTGATTATAAATTTTTCGGATGGTTTGCAGAAAGTTTTTGTAAGTGTTTAATTTGAAGTCACTTATGCCACGAAATCTATGCTTGCGGATGGTCTTTAATATGGCTGGATCATTGCCATCAAGGGTGATTGTTGGTTTGATTTCATGTATTGAGCCATCGGTGGCGGTGAACTTGCCAAAGCCGAGCCAATCTACCAGAGAGGTAAGATCGCTTTTGAAATATTTGCCATAGGCATCCAGTAAAGCCAACTCGACAGCGCAGCGGGCGGCGTGAATTATATTGCCATCTTCGCCAATATAGGGAAGGTCATAAGCCTTTTGGTATAAGTGAGTTATGGTTTTAGGGGCGAGATTTTTCAGGCTTTCAGCCAAAACCGTTTTAGCGGCAAAGATCGCATTTTCGATAGTTTCGCCGGCATAACCAGCAGGTATACCCTGACCAAAGCCGATGGTGCCATCAGCTAGTAAGGCGGCTACGACGATGGAATCGATGCCATCGTTGAGGTGAAAAATCTGCAGTTCTATCAGCTTTGAATTCATCTTGATATTGTAGATAAATACTAAAAATTCGGCAAGTCAGAAGTCATATTACAATATTAAAGTAGACTTTAGTTTTTGTTGGTTTTGGGATGATGTTAAAATAGGCAGGTCCCCAAAAGGCACCAAATCTACCATTTTTACCCCAAAAATACCAAAAAATGTCAAAAAATGCCTGAGAATGAATAGATAAAAAAACACTTAAAGTAGACTTTAATTTTCCATCAAGCCATCAGGGATGCCCAGTGTGGTTTTCTTTTCAATCTTTTTTGCAAACGCTGGCTTGAAATTCTGCTGACGATTAGATGGTGTTGGGATTGCTGGTCGGTTGCGGTATTGCCTGGAGCAACTTTGTTTTATTTTTTTGGGTTTGTGTTGGTGATGGTTTGATATGCTGCGGGCGATGGGTTGGTGTTAGTTGGCGATGGTGGGTTGTGGTGTTCGCTACACTCATGTTTATTTTATTGGGACAGGTTGGGGATGATGGGATAAAACAGCGTGGGCATGGGCCGCTGGACAGGGTGCGGGCAGCCGGCGAAATAAATATTGTTATTTTATAAGACATTCATTATGATAATGTGTATCGTTGTCGATAGTGCCATTAGTGGGAAATCTTGGTATGGAAAGCTATTTAAACAGCATGGGCAAAGTAGTTGCCCATCGGACGTGACGGATGGTTCTCTATGACGGTGATTACATATTTGTGTAAAACGGGGGACTGTAAAACGGGGGACAGTCACCTATTTTAGAACAAATTAATAGGTGACTGTCCCCTGTTATTGCTCTCAAAAAATTAAACAATGTAAATTTCAAGCAGTGAGGGCTGATGTTATTACTCCGGCAATTAAATAGATGAAAGTTTTGTATTTTTATGCTATAATGTTGCGATGGAAACACGAGATGC
>JAEIOG010000071.1 GCA_016342495.1 Phycisphaerae bacterium | reverse complement strand
AAAAAAAAGCTATTTTTGCTACCGCAAATCAGCTTAACACACCTATTCCCTAGACTATGGGATGGTTGTGAAAAAGAATCTAATAAAAAACAAGAAGAAACAATCGAAGAAATTCACTTCTAAAATTGAGGTTTGAATTACCCAAACATAAATTTTAAGCGTCTGGATATTTAATAGTTCCAGACGCTTTTTATTCTTTAAACCTAAAATTTAACGTATAAAGTACAAAAGTATGCACATCATTATCTTCAATGGAATTGTAATTTTATCCTTATCTACCAGAGCTTTATTTAGCTTGAAGTTTCAAATAAGGCTCTGCGAACAATGCCCAGTCGCGACCATATGCCCCGCTGGTGGTTTCATTGGCCATCGGTGAATCTGTAACCGCCAAAGTCAAAAACCGATCTTTGACATTTAATTCCACCTGAATCCGTTCGGCCTGGTCTGATGCTCTCAGAGTTCGGGTCAGCTTTCTTTTGCCATCGACCAGCACAACAAAATCAACCTGCGATTCATTATTCCAGATTTCCATGACCGATTGAGATATCCCACAGATCGACACAAATTCAGTTATATTAACATGAGGATTTTCTTTACGAATCGCCCAAAGATCAAAAGTAATGGCTTTGTTGGAATGCATACCAATAGAAGCATCATCTGGACCATAAGTTTTATTATTAAGCTTTAGATTATGCCATTGAACCCCTATAGATTCATGCCAGGCGCCATTTAAGAAACGCCCCCAGGTTTGGCCCCCGGTTTTAGGACAATCATCCCAGATCAAGCCCGTTGAGCTGATCTGCTGCCTGGACTGGGAAGAATCAGGCACACAAATACCATCTATATAACTATGCCAGCCAACCTGAATATACTTATTATCCAACTCATCAAAATAGACCAGATTACCTTCGTTGAACTCACCATTGCGCGGGTTGATGCCATAGCAATAATAACCAGTGCCATAGCCATTTCCACCCCCGACAATATCAGCTAAATTAAGAGACTTACCGGGTACGCCTAAAGCCTGATCGGTTGGCATGATACGTCGATAATATACCGCAGACCGATCCTGCTCAACAATACTGCCTTGTTGATTAACCGTAGCAGACTCACCTTCAGTTAAGAACATCTTATTGACAGCGACATTGTTCAGGCGAGCTATTGACTGCAATGAAATTTTACCTTTAAATACCGAAGCATTCACCCTGCCATCATCCATTACCGCTACACCAAACTCTGTACCATAATCAACAACTAAGGCATTGTCGGCCCGCACAGCAAAACCGGTTGCATCGGGCGGGACATTGGCGGTAAGGGTTCCACTGGCTAAATATATCTGGCTTTCAGATTCAAATTTGAATTCGCTGGGGCCCTGAATAACTATTTCGGCGCCATCAACTGATTCAATTTCCACATAACCTTCTGATAATATCATAGTTTGTGAACCAAAATGATAATCATCAAGATATATTTTTCCATTAGCCCATCGGGCATTATTAGTTGCAGCCAGATAAGCATATACAGGTCGCAGCTGGGCCGAGGTTACCTTTTCGTCGGCTTTATCTTCAACAAAATTAAGCATCAGGCCAGCCACTACCAATGCCGCTATCGCCCCAGCTATTCGAATTAAATCTCCCAATGATATACTTTTGCGTTGGCCAGCATTAAAAATTTGACGTTTTTTTTCTTCTTCTTGATTTTTATCCAGCCTTTGCTGATCATGTTCGATAGCTTCAAGGAATACATCACAAGCCTGGCTTTCATCACTGCTGGCAACCAGAACGCTATCAATACTTAAAGCATCATAGCTATTAAGGCCGATACAAATAGTAAGAAACTCAACATAGCTTCTTCGGTATTGACTGCCCCGCTGCAAAGTCTGATTAAAAGCTTTAATCATCTGAGGATCGGCCTGGCCATCCAGCACCATCAAAATCTGCTGGGCAAATTCCAGGCCTCCTTCTAATAAACCAATCTTATGATATTCAGCCAACGCGGCATTATCATCAGTGCCATGCAAAAAATGATGTTTACGTTCAATAATTTTATTACGAACACACTTTTCCAATATAGCATGAATCTTAGCTAAATCGCGATTGACACCACGCATATTCCGATTGAAAATATCCGACAAGTCACGAGTCGATTTGCTTTTTTCATAGCGGAGCTTCAATAATTCATTATCGCGGTCAGAAAGCTGCTCCCGACAATCCCGTAATAAACCCAGCCTGTCCTGCAATTCATCATTGATCGTAACTGCTTCATCGACAATAGCTTCCAGCAGGCTATCAGTATAGAGAACTTTTGCCCTCTGCTTGGTACGTCGATAATTCATCACTCGATACCGGGCAATCTTGACCGCCCAGGCAACAAAGCTTGTCCCGGATTCATAATCGGCGAATTTACGCCACATTACTTCGACAGTATCCTGCATAATGTCATCAGCATCAGTAAAATTGGGCACCAGCATCACAATAAAGCTGTATATCCGTTTTTGATTGCTGACAAAGAGCTTTAAAAACTCATCATAGCGAACACTCTGGCTGCCGGATTCATTGTTATTATTAATATCTGACAAGGTGACATTTTCCTTTGTTCATCATCATAAAATGCAAAAAACAATCTTTAGCACTATTAAATAATCGCCAAAACAGGCACTTTAGGCGAGGAAAAAACAAAAAATTATCTCTTGACGATATAAAGCCTTACTGATAAAAGACTTACACTACCAACCATCTCCAGCAAGCACTACCACCTCAAATGCTTCAAGCTCAAAGACATGCGATTTACCCGCCATAACTACTGTCGAATCATTATCGATGTGGGCCAACCATGGGCTTTTCAACCTGAACTTATTTTTAGCTCCGCTTGGCAACTCAAAATCCTTTCCAATGTCAATTGTGATCTTCTGTGCCTTATCATCGGGATTTCTAAGCATGATTATACCACGGTCATTCTGCCAGGCCGCACAGCCATAAACCTCGCCCTTACGCGGGTCACCGCCAATCCAGTGAGTATCAACCAACACATCTGCGTTGGCTCTAGACCATTTGGCTCCTTCGGCTAAAACATCCCACATTTCGCTGGTCATTAAATCATGGGAGATATAAAGCTCCTGTAAATTAGTACCAATACCAAAAAAGCTCCGCACCTCATCAGTAAAATCTTTCAGATCGCTATCAAGTTTAGCTGTACCCCATTTGGCATGAGCAATACCCTGATTCATAAAAGAACTCAATGGATACAGCGGGCCCTTCAAAACCATTTTTTCATAAGTATCGCCATCCCGGTAATTAAGCCATTGCTGCCTTTTACTGCCTTTGCCGCTAAATCCCATATCCCATCCGCCACGCCAGACTGAATCGCCATGATACAGCCAGTAAGGTGAAGCCCATGTTCCAACGGTCAAACTTATAAAATCGACTTTACCAGTATCATATAATTCTCCAGTGAGCTTAAATAAAGCCTCGGTCTCATTTAACAGTGAAGCATCGGTACCATCAAATTTGAAGAAATTAACATCATAGTCATTAACAAAAGCTAAACAGCTGTCACGAAAACGCCCAAAGTATTTTTCTCCCGCTAAGGAAAACCCACCTTTACCTGTTTCAAAACCCTGAGTTTTTCCATATTCGAGTCTATCTTTTTTGGTTTGGCCATAGCCACCCCATGGGCTAAGCCAAACGCCAAGTTTACTATTATAATTGTCAGCAGCTGACTTTAACGGATTCCAGCCATGCGGAAAATTATTTTTCAATATCAGCCATAGAGTTTTAGGGTCATCCCAGCCATCATCAAAAACAAAACTATCCAGAACAACACCACGGTCTTTGACAAGTTCCTTACCAAAACCATTTATTACATCCACACATTCAACCGCATTCATTTTATCTCGATCAGGATAAGCGATATCATACCAGCTATTATAATGCAGGAAAGGTTTATAGGGCTGGACCCGTTCTCTTTCGATATAATACATGAACCCCCGGCGAAGCTGGCCAGTGGGAACTACACCCAAAACCGCTGATTGTTCCAATTCATCATTAAGTTTGGTATTTCTGGCTAATTTACATAATATCTCCGTCCCTTGATGATTTGTTTCTGGTTTACCGAAAACTTCAAGTTCAACAATATGGCCACCATAAAAATTACCCGCCGAATTTTTCGTGATTGTCACTTTAACAAATCGAGCTTTAACTGAATCGGATAGATGAACATAACCTTTTTCATCGGCAATTGTGGTATTACTCGAAGCGTCAGCGAACATATCCCATTGATTGCCATCCCTGGATGTTTCAATTTTATAGCCATAATAACGCTTGCCATCATAATAGGTAATGAGATTAACTTTACTGATATCACGAATGCTTTCAAGGTCGACCATTACCCACACAGGAGCATTTTGCGCCCCCCAATGATGCATAACTCCATAATCGCCATCGACAATACGTTTTGGCGAATAATCCTGATAGACATCGCTGGCCTTTACCGGCCTTTCAAGTGCATAATTAATACCAAGACTGCTATCATATACCAGAGATTGACTGTTGGGATGTTCATAAGCGAAAAACATCGTGCTATCAACAATCGGTGAGCCATTAACATTACCGATTATTTTTGCCTGGTCAGTTAACAATCGATTAAAGACAATCGTTTTAACCACCGCAGACTCATCTGAACTTAACTTCAAAATCTGTCTTACATAATTACTTTGATCCCTCAATACAACCGACCATTCGGCTTTGATTTTACCTTTATTCCAGAATAGTTCAGTCTTAACCTCAAAACCATCAAATCTTTCAGCCAAATTAATCGATTTTTTATCGCCTTTGATTTTATTAATAATGCATGGGCCATTAGCGTGCATTTGCGAAGCTTTTATAGCACCGACATCATTGATTTCAATTTCAAAAAATTCACCACTGTCAACTTTGCAGCCATTGACTTTATCTTTAAATCCACCAAATTCTATCGTATCTTCATTACGCTTTATTATAAGGGAAAGTATATTATTGCTCAGGATAATATCTCTGCCATCTTTAACCGCGTTGGCCTTGCCCGGTGCAACAGTATCAGGATAATCAACAGCCAAACTTACTCCGCAAAGCAAAGCCAGAATCAAAACCACCTGCATTAATTTGATCAACATCACAAAACTCCTGTTAATATTTTTGGGCCATCTCAACCATTATTCGATAATTTCCTAAAGTCCGATCTGAAATTTTCCTGCCAAACGGGCTGGCCGATGGCATTAGCACAAAACCTCTCCCATCACCATAAGTACCATCTTCAAGAGCCTGGCCAACCAGGCGTCTAAAATCATCCTTTTCCAACAATTCAATTTCCGATATCTCAATATTGCCAAATAAAACCAAATCTTTGCCATATTGCTCCCTGACATCGCGAAGCCTGGCATCACCTTGGGGAGATGGTTCTATCGGGTCAATTCCATCAGCTCCCATTTGCATTATCATATCTAATACATCATTTATCCGGCCATGGACATGAATTCTGGCAAAACCACCATATTGCTTTATCATCTTAACCATAGGGCTAACATAACGCACCACATATTCATTAAACAACCGGGGCGGCAAAAACGGAGAGCAGGCATACTCAGGACCATATATACGCCAAAGCCTGCCGGGGAATTCCCGGGCAACTTTCTCGGTACGGGCATAAATATACTTAGCACACTTTTCCAATAATTTATGGAATAATTCCTTTTCGGTCATCGCCAAAACCGTAAAATCTTCCATACTAAAAAGTGTGGCCGCCGCACAAAGAGGATCTTCGGTATCTACCATTACAATCCCACGGTCACCCAATATCTGCTCTTCTTTAAGCAATGGAGCAATATCAATCGTCTCGGTGAAAACCTCATCGGGCAATTGCAAATAAGCTTCTAAATCTTCTTTTGTCTTCAATAAATGTTCAGTCATCCATATCGTATCGACATCCAGATCGCGTCTTGAGACCGAACGCATCGTCCGTCCGGCAACATTCAATTCGGTATGTACCCAGCGATGCTTTTCATCTTCGATAGTCTTAATTGTAAAAAATTCTCTCCTAGCCGAATCGGCGTCATCCTTGACAGACCATGACTCATGCGAATTAGCCCGGACAGCACTGCGCATCCGAATCAAATCGGTTTGCTGCTCAGCCAAATCCAGCAATGGCTGCCAGGATGGGTCATTATACACATTAAATGGGTCAGGATCATTACCATCCATTGCCAGGCCACCAATTTCATAAAAGCTTACCGCGGGCCGGTCAACCGGTTGGCCAGTCAGAGTGGCCATCAAACGTTCACGACTATTCATTATTATCTCCATATTGCATACAACTATTTACCCGGTATTATAATAGTTGTGTGACTAAAAGTATTTAGCCGATTAATACAATTGTGTCGCAAATCGAATCATTTTCATTTCCAACTGGAGCAATTTTTGCTACAATAAACATTAATGAAGCTGCAAAAAGACAAAATCGACAATCATCAACTTAATCTTATACCTGCACCAATAGAAAGCATTTCAGGAATATGGAAATTTTCTCGACCAGCTAATCATGTCATTAAAACAACCTCTCTATCTGAGCATCTGTTACAGCTAATAACCAACGGTTCTTACGCAATTAGAACCAATAATCGGGAATATACCATCAAAAAAGGTGATTTAATCTACTATTATGCCCGCGAGGAAGTCCAGTGGCTCAAAAATGACAATCCGGTCGAATTCTATTCAGTTGGCTTCTGCTCCAAAGCTTTCAAACCTATCCCATTAGATCATCGGGTCTTTGCTTCTAATAATACAATATGCCAGAACTTTGAAGAACTCTACACCGCTTCCATAAATTCGACAGATAAAACCCAGAAAACTTTTTCTACACATCTCTATTTAACAAAAATATTACTGGAAATCACTCATAAACTCCATAACATCACCTCTAAAAGCCAAAACATCTCACCATGGTGGCTACTGGAAAACACTTTGCTCCAAAAGCATATTTTCCGCCCCAGCCTCGACCAGTTAGCAAATCTGGCTAATACCAGTCGGGCATCTATCGTTCGCCTATGCCGCAAAGCCACCGGTCAAAGCCCCATAAAACGTATTCAGGCCATCCGCATGGAAGAAGCCAGAGCCCTGCTTACCTTTTCATCCCTGAATATAACAGAAATTTCACTATATTTAAAATACCCAAGGGTACATGAATTCTCACGTGAATTTTCTTGTTACTTCAATATCTCCCCCACAGAATTACGCAATAAAAATCTGCAGGCATAAAAAAAGACGCCCCAAAATTAGAGCGCCTTGATTTTTTTTACTTCGCTTATTATGCTTGTTCCTGTTGGGCATAATCATAATAAGATTTATAAGCTTTTTCAAAGTAACCGCCCTTGCGAGGTTTAACACCATTGAGCAATACACCCAGCACTTTGCCACCACTTTGATTAATCTCACGCAACATACGCTGACCCATACCACGTGTTGTTTTACCAGCATCGACAACCACAACAGTGCCATCGACAATACCGGACATAATACGAGCATCAACAACAACCAGAGCCGGTGGACCATCAATAATAATCAGGTCATATTTTTCCTGTTGAGATTCCAGCAGTTGTTTCATAGCATTGCTACTTAATAAATCGGCCGGATTTGGTGGCAAAGGGCCACTGTCGATAATATCAAGATTTGGAACATCTGTTTTACCAATCACCTCAGCTACCGAAGCCTGGCCAACCAATGCGCGACTCAGCCCCATACCGGCTGCATTTTCAAATAATTTCCCAACTTTGGGACGACGGAAATTAGCATCAATCAGAAGGATTTTCTTTCCTTCGGTTGCATAGGTAATAGCCATATTGACGGCGCTACAGGTTTTGCCATCGCCACTGGAACTACTGGTAAACAGCATGGTTTTCAGCTCGCCAGCGGGACTGCTGAAATCAAGATTGGTTCGGGCCTGGCGATAAAATTCACTCATCAGGGCACTCGGATGCGTCATGGTTATCTTTTCAACACATACACTGCCAGCCTCATCCTGGTCATACAGCGGTATCATGCCCAATGAAGGAGCATTCAAATGCCTTGAAACATCAACCGGACTGCGTACCGCATCATCCAGCATCTCCAGCAGAAATGCCAAACCAACCGAAAGCATCAAACCCAACATCATGCTACCAGGTAAAAATATTTTTAATAATGGGAAACTCAGTGCATCCGGTTCCATAGTTGGGAGAGGAAATACAACATTCGATCGATTATTATCTATCTGAATATCCAGATCACTTATACGTTTTTCCACAGCGGAAAGCTGTTCATTTTTCTGGTCTTTTTCCTGCATAGACGCCATGTAGCTGACATTATCTTTTTCAATTTTAGACTGTCGCATCTCAGCTTTGGCATACATACTAGTTATTTCATCGAGAATTTCCTGAGTCGCAGCTATCTGACGACGATAAGTCTGTTCCTGCTGCTCAGAATAACGTTCAATTAAATCAAAACGCTGCTTTTCAATTTGCTTTTTGGCAAGTAAAATCATGGCAGTTATCGTTTTGACTTCATTATGCTCATCTCCACATCCACGTTCAATTAAACTTTGTAGCTGCTGATTATAATTTGTGATCTGATTTTTTAGATTATAAATTGCAGGGTCTGACTCTGCCGCTAATGCAGCACTAAGAGACATTTCGCCATTTTGTTTTTCAAGCTCCAATTCAGCTAAACCCTTTTTAAGCTCTGTCAAAATCTCTGTCTGCTCCAGCATCCCTGCATTATAACGCATCATTTCCTGGGCTGCCGTTGTCATGCCAACATTCCCCACGCCAATACCAGACGATTTCAAGCTCACAATTGCATTATTAATACTGGCAATCGCAGTTTCAAGTTTTCCCTTCTGACTGACAAGCCTGATACGTTCACTTTTCAGATTGCCAGTAGCTTCAGTTTCAACATCATTTTTATAGCTGTCTAAAATGATATCCAATATCTTTTTTACATCGGAAGCTGAACTGGCAGTCATGCTTAAACGCACCAGCTTGGAATTTCTAACCGGAGAAGCATTAAATGCTTTCTTAAATTCACGCACTCTTTTGCCCGGATCAAGACTTCCATACCAGGCAGTCTTTTGCAAATCAACACTCTCGGTGAGTAATTTATTCAGAAATGCTTCATTAGTCAGTGCATTGGCATGTTGAGCTGTAATCAATGCGATCACCTCTGGACGTGCATCTACTGTCCTTGTATATGTATATACGCTTTCATTCTGGGGCATTTCACATCGTATGAAATTAGCAGCGGTATAACTTGGACTGTTCTTTTTTAAATAAGCCCACAAGCTCATCCCGCCAAATGCTATCAAACCGGTCAACAGGGTAATCAGCCATATCCGTCGGCGCAAGATGCCTGTTATATCTTTAAATGTATAACCCTGACCAGCTGGGATAGCTGCCCCTGATCTGACTGCTGCATTTTTCTGCGGTACCGTTGGCATCGTCATTTGCCTTGTCATTTCCAGTTCCTCATATATGTGTTAATATTATTTATATTTATGTTTTTACAAATTACTTATTTGGTCAATCTATCGTACATTTTCTGTATCGGCTCACGCCAACGTATTTCATCCTTACTGTCAAATTCTTCCAGTTGCTCCAATGCAGATTTTAATCTGGCTTCTGCTTCTTTGGTCCGGCCTAAACCTTCAAGGGCCAATGCCAAATGATATGCATATTCCGCCGGAGGCAAAGGCATATAGCTGCCCTGTACGGATTCAGCGGTTATCGCTCTGAGCAATAAATCATAACCCTGCTGATATTTACCCTGCCTAATCAGCAAAGCAGCATAGGTATCAATTATCGCAGGAATTGTTCGGGCTGATTCATAAGCTTTTTTAGCCATCTCTGTCGCCTCAACTATTTCTTTATCAGCCAACAAATATGCATAAGCCAATTTGTTGAGAGCAATAATTTCATCAGGCTTAGCTTGTAAGTCTAATAAGCCATACCCTACCATTTTATCATAAAGTTTAGCATCATATGCTGATTTATACAGCCGGTCTCTGGCCATGAGAGCTGATTGCCCCTGCCCTTTAGCAATTTTACCTAATAGAGCATCCACACCAGCAAAATCGCTTTTTTCACTTTTTATTCCCGCCAGCAAAAAGGTTGCCAGAGTCGAACCTTTGTGATCTTGCAAATATTTTGTAAGCCACAATTCGGCATTGCCTGATTCGACCAGCCCTTGACTTATACCAACTTGCCAAACCGCCAATTCTTTAACAGATTCCAACTTAGACATAGTCTGCTCAAACTGCTTATATGCCCCATTGTCACCAAGCTTAGCCATAGCTTCAGCTTTATTTAATAACATATAAAAACCAGATAAGGTAATTTCTGTGACCTTGACTTCATCTACAGCATCAATAACAGCTTGAAAATCACCTTTTGCTAATAAAATATCACTGCGATTTTGGCCAACTAAATGGCCAAAAGCTTCATTTTTCAAAGCTTGTTCATTAAGTCTGTCCAATGCCGCCAATGCCTGATTAAAGTAAAAGTCTGCTTTTGTTTTATCAGATTTATTTATATAATATTTACCTGCTGAAAAATTCAATCCAATAGATGACAGAAAAACATTCACGTCACTACTGCCAGACCAACTGGTAATCAAACTTTGAATTTCATCCCATAAACCATGCTTATCGCACAAAGCAGTTAACCTCACCAATGCATTTGTATCAGCAGGTTCAGCCTTTAGTATCGTTTGTAGCTCGTTGACTGCCTGACGATATTGCTTTTGCCTTTCATAAATCATTTCCTGTAAACGGGAAATCGCAATCAGATCAGCACCGGTTAAGTTTTTTGCCCGTCTTAACATATCCTGAGAATCATAAAGTTTATCCATATGGTACAAAGCCCTGGCCTTAACCAAATATGCAGATGAATTAGTTGTATCGACAGCAAGAAACTTATCAATATATTCATTAGCTTTAATATAATTGCCTGTCAAAAGGTTGTAATTAGCTTGGAAAAGACCTATCTGATATTGTTCAGAATACTTCTGTGACATTTCTTCTATTAATGTTTTGACTGAATCATAATCACCTGTTGCAAATAGATAATTAGCATGACTGGCGATAAAATCAAAGTTATCTTCAATTTTCCGTAGCTTCATCATAATATCGGCGGCTTGTTGACTTTTTCCTTTATCTGGCGAGCCATATATCTCAGCTAACGAATACGCTGCCGGAATATATTCAGGCTTGACTTTGTATATCTCTTCAAGCGTAGCAATCTGATCATCGCCTTTTCCTGTTGCCCCATAAAGCCTGGACAATTCATACATCTTTGATATTTTTTCATCGCCACTAAGTTTGTCTATCTGCCCTTTTAGCATTTCTGCAGGGTCAAATTCGCTCTCTGGCATATATTGCGCAATAAATCGACTGCGTTCAGCTAATAACTCCGGCGATGTTATATTCCTGGCAAATAGATCTTCATATTTTTTATTAATATTAGCGATTATATTATCTTTTGTTGATTTATCTGTGATATAACCAGTCAAATTACCAGCCAAACGAAGCTTCTCAAGCCAAATAGCGGGAGAATCTGGGTTAACTTTCAAAAATATATCCACTAATTTATCAGCTCTGGACAGACCATCAATAATCTCTTTTTTAAGGTCACCCTCCTGCCGAGGAGATACAAATGGTAAGCGATCTTCCTTAATCTTAATCAAAGCATTAACAGTAGATAGTTCTAAACTCAATAAATTCATCCTAAAACTATCGCTAGGCTGCCCATTTTTAGCAATAGTAATTGCGTTTAAAGCTTGCGATAACTGGAGTTCACCTTGTTCACCTTTGCCGCTACCCTGCTGATAAAGCGACAAAGCCATTTTATAGTTAGCCAAAATATTCCCAGGCTGCTGAGCAAGTGCTTCTTTAATCTCCGACACTCTACCAGCCTCAAACTGTTGCTTTTCCGCTACACTGCTGGCACTATTAATCAACTGGCCATAGACATCTGACAAAGTCAGGTGAATATCTGCAGCTATTGGATTAATTGCCAGATATTTCTGCAACAGATCCTGAGCTTGTGACCATTGTTCTTTTTGCACACAATCAAGTGCTTTAGCCCGCAATCCAGCGGTAGAATCCAGGCTTTCGATTTCTGCTATCAAGCGGTCAACCTCGGTTTCATCTTCAATTTCATAGGCCAGGCCTAAAGAGTAGCCAAGTATGAACACTTTATCTGATTCATTTTCCGCCAAATCAAAGGCTTTCTGACAATATTGCTGGGATTTAGCAAAATAATCTTCGCGTTGCTGGTCATCAGTTGCGCTAATCATAAAATCAGAATAATATTTGGCCATAAAATAATTGCGTTTATAATCATCCTTCATACGACCAATGGCATCCAGTTCTATTTTGTCACTACGTTCATCGGAAATATTTCCGGGATCAGGTTCACTTAATCTGCCCATTAATATCTGATAATCTAAGATGTCAGGATCCTTTTCAAGATATTTTTGCAGCAATGCCTGGGCTTGCTTATATGAAGGTTGCTGGGATTGCATGTATATAGGAAGTAAAGAATTTACTACCCCAGACTCTTGCGGATAACTTACCGCCAATGCTTCTAATGCTTTTAACCGTTCTGGCTGATCTTCAATAATCTGAACTTTTAGAATATCATTTTCCAGTTTACCACTTTCAAGCTTAGTTATTAATTGCTTAGCTTCTGCGATATCCTGCTTATTTTTTTCTAATTCTGTTTTGTCAGTCGAGGCCTGACCATTTAACTGTCTTTCTCTAATTTTTGCAAGTTGCCATTTGATTTGAGCTTTCGATGACTGGATAGATAAAAAATATTTATCTGATTCATCAAAATTATTTTCGTATAGTTCCACCACATTATTTGCACCAGGCCATAGACCCAACTGGCACATTGTTTCAATAATTTTCCAACATTGATAGCCATTATTGATATTGATTTTACCACCTAATACATAGCCAAGACTCATCGTCTTATAATCGCCTTGGCGCAATATTTCAAATAACTTCCAACGCATAGCAGAAGCAATTAATGAATTTGCTATCTTGGGGTCACTGCTTGTTAGCCAGTTCTTTTCCAACTCATACAGTTGGCCTAGCTTAATAGTTTGCTGATCTTCTTCTTTTGCCATATCTGACAATATCTGCAAAACTTTATAGTTAACGTTTTCGGCACCAACTGCTGTTTCATATTTCTTTAGCAAACTAGCGGCATACTGTTCATATATTTCATCATCTGTTTTTTCTATCAAACGGGTTGATGTAATAACCGCTTCGGGCAACAGACGATTAACCATCTGAAATTCAACTGCACGCTGCCGGGGATATCCATTATGCATAAATACTTCATTATAAATCCCCTCCCGCAAAGCTAACAATGCTTTTTTATAATAAGATGTATCAAAACCACCCGCATCGCCAAAAGCAATATAATGAGATGCCAGATTAAAATAACAGTCTATTAATGTTTTATCTAATTCGATAGCTTTAATATACAAATTGATAATTTCTTCACGAACACTATCTGTTTGAATAATTTTAGAAAGTTTCCCTGCTTTTAACACATAAAGCTGGGCTTCTTCAGGAAATTTCTCTATCCATTTATCAATTTCCCCAGCATAATCGCTCATTACTTCAGTCAACAATGTTTTGTTTGCATTTTCAAAATCAAGTTGCGCCCCATATGGCATCAAACGTACATAATTCAAATAACCTTCAACATTTTCAGGGTTGGCTTTAATACCCTCTAATAAAATACTCTGGATACGATTATTCAAATCCGCTGATTTGGAATCATCTGTCCCATTTACCTGAATTTCCAGCAATGCCCGCACATAATAACTCTGATAATATTTCGGCTCCAGCTCCACTGCCTTGTCCAGCATTTTCGCTATTTCTTCCGGCTTAACCTTTGACATCCCCTCCTGAACCAATTGCATCGCTAAAACATCCGCATGGGCTTTTACCACATAGCCAAATGCCGCATCCGATTTTAAATCAATAAGCTTCTGGCCATAATTCGAAAGTTCAGTCAAATCATTAGCACCTAATTGGGCACCATAATACTTCAAATTTTCATACTTTAATTCCACCAGGCGTCTTGTCACTTCATATTGACCGGGATATCTAGTTAGAAGCCCTTCCCATTCTTTCATCGCCGAGGAATACGCCCCTATTTTCAAATAAGCTTCTGAAATCTCCATAGTAATCTCGGTATATGATTCTTTATCTTTGGCAAACTTTCTCACGTGATACAATGCATTTATCGCATCATCACGCAATTTATTTATCGCACCGCCAGTACTAAATTCTTCCTGACGTTTATCCCATCGCTGCTGAGGGTCTTCGATCGCCGCCAGCTCTTTGGCAAACTCGGCTTCTTTAGCTTCAAGTTCTTCAGAATACTTAATAGCTTTAGCCTTCCAGCTTTCAGGACCATTGCCCAACAGTTCTCCAAAAATTGCATAACGTTGGTCGATTTTCCAAACACCAAACAAAAATAATGGGATTAATATAGCTAATAATAACGCTAGTAATTTTCGATTTATCTTCTTTGCCATTTCAGTAAATGCTCCTCAGTATTCTTCATATCTCTACTTTTGTTCTTGTTCTTCTGACTCTTGTGGGGGCCAAACCGGCCAATGTGACTTTTCCAACTCAGGCAACAGCTTTACCAGTAATTTTTTGGTAGCTGCTTCTAATTGTTCCGGCTCAACTTTTGCTGTACTTGCAGAACGCTTGCCGATAAATTTAATTTCAACTTTGCTGAAATATGCATATTTGTCACGCCAGTTATGGGTCAATATTCTCACACCATTCCTGCCAGCTGCATATTGCCCATTAGCCTTGAAAAAATATACTATTGACGAAATCGTATCTGGCGCCCCATCAATGCCTTTATGTCGGAAATATAAAATATTAACCGGCACCTTATATTCTTTACCATCACTGCCAGAAATCGTTAATTCTTTTACATAATCACCTATTGGTTCAGCTCCGCTGGCCATATAACATGCATTGGGAATATGCGGAACCTTACCGGCATCTCCGGTGTAATAAGTTATAAAAAGGTTAGCCATACTGATCGCATCGATTGCCGGTTCAGGGTCTTCCAAATACCAGATTATATAATCTGTCGTACCCAGTTCATCTTCCATATCCTTATTGTCAATTTTCTGTTTAGCAACATCCTTACCATTTCTATCAAGGAGTTCAGGGACAAAATAAGGCAGCAACGCCTCTTCATCTAAAAAATCCAGACTGTTCTGCAAAGGTATCGCTTCTTTAACAAGATTCACCTTCAATGCCGCCAACCCTGCCTGAAAGCCAACTGCCAACACCAGCATTATCACTAAGGCTTTAATAAAACCCTTATCACGCTCCAAACGTGCAAAAGGCTCTTTAATATTTTTATCAATAAATTCTGACACTTATCTGCTCCATCACTTATCTGCTCTTTTGACAACTAAAATACCATCATCTGCCTTCTTGTCTTCATCATCAACAAACAGATTATTCATAAACCAGGCGATGACACCATAAAGCCAAAATGCCAACCCCAGCATAACCAGGCCTAACAATGTATGCCATATACCCGTAGCATATTTGGGATTACCAAAAACATATATCAACCCCGTTAATAGCACTCGGACAATATTACAAAATATCGCGATTGGGATGGTACTAACCAGCAACACGACACGCTGGCTTATTGAACGTTTTTCCAGATAAGCCATCGCAACACCCAAAGCCACAAAAGTTCTTAACAATCGCATACCACTACAGGCATCAGCAACATTAAGCTCAATCATCTCCTTAACGCCAGATGCTGTTTCGTGGAAACCGCGAATTGTGACCCCTATAGATTCACATTCAACACCTGGTATGGCATTCAATACCCCAGCAGCCACCACAGAAGCCCAGCCTCTCATCGCAGTTGTAACCCTGTCATATATCGAACTCGGTATCTCAACGGCAAACAATAAAAACAAAACAGGTAGCCACACCAATCTAAATACCGGCCAGCCCCCCACCATCAATACTAAACCAGCCAATGCAAATATCATCATTATTGGCCGTGGTGAACCAAAATCATATAATACTGAAAACGTATAAGCGAACAAAGCTCCCAACAAAATCACTAAACCAAGCGGGTTGAAATTCCCTTTAGTGACTGCCAGATCATCTTTACGCTGGTACAAAAAATACATACTAAACAGCGGAATCAAAATACCATGTGATTCATTAGCATTAGACCAGCCATCTACCAGCATAAAAGCTTCCTGCTTAAACAATGCCACAAAAAGCAAACCTAATATTGCCGCTTTCCAGACCCGGTCAATAACCGCCTCATCCTTAAATACTTCTTTTGAATTCAAACTTTGTTCTTTGTTATTCATATATTCAATACGCCATCAAATCAGTACAGTTCTAAACCACATTCACCACGAGTTAACATTACAAAATCTGAGTTTATAATAAATTACTCAAACTGACCGAACACTATCTTCAGGTACAGTTCCAGTAAAGACTTAAGTATTATTTTAAATAGCATTTACCGCAGGTAAATACCGCAACTGTTCACTTTTAACTGTTAGTTTTTAACATTCAAACTGACTTCTGGTCAGTTTGAATTAATTACCAAAATCCTTATCTGCAATATTTCTATCATACACAAAGCCGAAACCATAAGTAGCTCTGAAGCTCTGCCTGATTACCGCTTCCCACCGCTTCAACGGATGGCTGCCAACATTAATCATATCGCCAGGTCGCAAATATATATCAGGATGAGTACCTTCGAATATCTTCTGCAAATTAACATTTACAGTTACTTCCTGATTATCACCGATACGTCGGGTTATATCACAGCGGGATGGACATGCTAACATACCAAAGCCACCGGATGTTGCTATCCCCTGCTTCAATGTCATGCGTTCACCTCTCAGCGAGTAAGGCCCAGGGCCATTAACCTGCCCGGTAACAAAAAACTCACCTGAAACATTCAACGGCACAATAATTCTATCTGAAGAACGAACTACAATATTCTGTGTCAAATCACCACTGCGAAGCCTTCTGAGGTCTATTTTGATAACTTCCTGAGTTACTGCCAGTTGGGAATATTGCTCTGTAAAATCTATTTCTTCGCCAATGGCCGAACCAAGGTCTGTTTTATCTTCGTCAGGAGTGCCTTCAACCTTAAAACCATCTTCACCCGGTACGATCTTAAAAGGCATTTCAGCATCAGACTCTAACTCTTCATCTGCTGCTATTGCAAAAGGTTTAACACTTTCCAGCAAGTCTTCTTGTTCTTCCTGCTTTTGCTCGGACACATCATCTTCAACTATTTTTTCTTCCGGTTCTATCACTGGCTGAACGTCTTGGTTAACCTCTGGCTCTACAACTGCTGGCTGGAGAACCTGCGTGGGCTCCTCAACAGCTTCTGGCATATCTTGAACCTTGATATTGCGAATTACATAAGCATAATCCACGCCATGCGGTGGCAAGCCACCTGCCGCAGCCAATGCATCTATTATACGCAAATCAGGCTCGGTTATCTGATACCTGTTAGGCTGTGGCACCTGTCCATCAACGGTATATACCTTCTTTGTAGCCCCAATAACAACTACACGCACTATCGGTTCACGTAAAATCTGGTTTTCTTTCAGCCTTTCTTCGATACTGCGGGTAAATTCCAGCTCAGTAAGCCCACTGGCAAACAATGTACCTAGCTCCGGCAATGTTATTCTTCCGGTATCTGATACCTGCAGATTGTTTTGCCATTCTAAACCAGCCTGAAACAAATCCTGAATACCTATATCCAGAACATCGCCTGAGCTTATTACATATTCGCTTTCATCTACCAGCAAGTCCCGCGGCTCTGGCAACCTCGCATTTTCATACTGCTGTGGCTTTTCATCTACCACGCCAAGATCATCCAGAATGACATTGGTCATCGGAGTACTGCGAAAACTGCCCAATGATGTCGGATCACTACAGCCCACCACCAATAGCATCGATAATGCTACTAATGCCAAAACGATATTGATTTTTCCAGTAAAACCCATAGATTCCTTGTCCTCTCTGGCTCGTATCTTTTTACTTATCATTTTTTTTACCAATTATTATCTTATATTATTATTAATAAACAACTTATGCCAAAATAAACTTAAAACATTTCACCTGCTATAAACACAGTTTCTGTCACTGCCAAAAATAGCTATACTTCTACTGCAGTTATTATCGGTAAATGACAGTGCCTGCTTTATCGCCTTTGTCATAAATACCCTATAATAATAGGATTAATGCCCATATCATATTGGTGCTACCACTCTTTTGCCACCTTTTTCTTTTAATTATCAACTACCACTAAAGCTAATAACAGAACATGCCCATTCTTTAAGATATATATATACGCTTTTTTTGCTAAATTGACCAGTTTACTTTTACTACTTTTTAAACATTTGTTGCTTTTTTTCATCATTTTATCTTTTTTTTCATTTCAAAGTCTGATAATAAAAGATATCATTATTTTCTTGTTTATCAGGTTTTTTTACTTATTGCTGCATGGATGTGGCAAAAATTGCTAAAAAATCAACTTTATCACCGTAATATGCGATATTACTAATATTGAAGTGATACACCCTATCCTGATTTAGGGTAAGTTGTTGATCTGTCAGGTTTTATAATCATCCTGACTCATATTCATTGCTTTGTAAGGACACAAAGATGAAGATTGTCATCGTAGGTGCTGGCGGCCATGGCCGTGTAGTTTTAGATATTCTCAGTAGCAACCACCAATTTCAGGTGGTCGGCTTCCTGGATAATAATATCAAATTACATAACAGAATTATTGATGGCACAAAAGTCCTCGGCGACCTTAATCATATCGATAAAATAAAAAACGATGGCATATGTGGTGCTATTATTGCCATTGGCGACAACCGTATCCGAAAAATGTATGCAAAAAAAATCCTCGATTCGGGCCTGGCCCTGATAAACGCGATCCACCCTTCTGCAAATATTGCAGGCAATGCCAAAATTGGAAAAAATGTTACGATTGCCGCTGGCGCCAATATTTGTGCCAATGCTGTTATCGAAGATTCCGTCATCCTCAACACTGGCTGCATCATTGAACACGAATGTCTCATCAAAAACTCCAGTCACATCTGCCCCGGCGTAAAGCTCGCAGGCCATGTCACTGTCGAAAAACTTGCTTTTGTTGGCATCGGTGCCACTGTCATTCAGGGTATCAAAATTGACCAGTCTGCAATCGTCGGTGCCGGCGCCGTCGTCATCAGTGATGTATCAGCGTTCACTACCGTTGTGGGTGCCCCTGCCAAGCCAGTAAAGCTTTCCCATATTCCTGGTCATGTAGATGAAACTCCCCCTCCAAAACCTCCCAGACAGTTCAAATTCGTTCCCAGCACCTCTGATCTCGAACCAGCCCGTTCCATCATTAACCGCCCCCAACGCATCAGCCCACCAAAGCTGGAACCAGAAGTCATCGAAGCCTGATTGCTTCCTTAAATTTTCACTGGCTTCGGTCAGTTTGTGTATTTTTCTCTAAACTGAATTTCAATCACATCACCCTTCTGATAATCACCTTTAATCGGAAATACTTCCTCTTGATTGCCTTTCATCGCTTGAACCCCATTATGCACCGGCACTAAAATAAAATTATCCACAACAACCGCTCCATGCTCTTTACCCTTAATAATTTCAACTTCTCCAATCCGCTGTCCCAGCAATTCAATTACCGGGCGATTATCCCAATCACCCTTTTCATTTGCAATAATCCTGAAAGTATAAACCCCATCCTTATAAGTTAATTCCTGCTTCCACGGCAATTCCTGCTTGGGCATCTTCGCCTGCCATGCCGGGTTACCATAAAGCACCACCACATCCCTATCATGCAACAATCCCCGGTCTTTCCCACCGGTTTTCTCCAATTCATAGACCAAAGCTACATTATTTACATAGTTGGCCTCAGCTAAACTAAATCGCCCTGCCTGCAATTCACTAAAATAATCCTTCACACCCCAGCCCCCATAGCCATACCAGGTTGGCACCGTATAACCCAGCATCTGGTAAACCCCTGCGCTGCGCATAATCGCAAGTGCCATACACTGCTGATCTGAAACATGACCAATCAGACAATTGCCAATAGCCAAATGCACCTTTGGATTATCAGATTTAATTTCATATTCATTACCCTTCAAATCTCTGCCATAAAGCTGCCCATCCTTAGCCAGATATTTCCCGCAGCGATACCCATAACCCGGATTCCAATCCTTCTCACTTGCATGGCCACTGGTAATAAACGCATCAGGCTTATAATTATTCAAATCATTGGCAATCGCTTCGGTTATATCCGTATCACATGTTTTCTGCTCAATTTCACCGCCAGCAGTCTTAACCCACAACTGGTTTGGCTTTAACTCACTATACATTTTCCCTTCGACATATTCATCCAGAGGCGAACCAACACTAGCGGTCAAAAGTCTTTTAACCACCAAAGGCTTATCATATTTGGCTATTCTCAAAGCATCACTTGCATCATAGCCGGTAATTATCCCCCATATCACATCCGTATACGGGTCATCATCCAGCTTCCGTGTCAAGTTATGAACATCAGCTACAAAGTCCCGTCCAACTTCCTGATACCGCCCAACAAAACAAACATAATGCGGGAACTTCTCTTGCAATTCAGCAAGACAGCTATCTACCGACCCATCATAAACAATAACATCGGCCCCATGGGTGTCCACTAAAGCCCCGACAACACCTTGCCATTGGATCAAATCATAAGTCTCCTTACTAACTACCACAGCATAAGACTCATCCTTCTGGCTACCTCCAGCCATTCCGGCACACCCGCCAAAACCAACAAGCAATAAACCAAAAACTAAAACATTTCCAATCAACTTACCCATACCAATCACCTCTATTTATATTATCACATATTCTGATTCTTAACCACTACACTATACCAAAAAAAGAGGCATAGCAAAACTATACCCCTCTAATAAATATCAATTTTTATCCGCATAAATCCGCAAAATCCTCATCACCCTATTATACGAACACGCCTGCAAACCACAACAAATCATACCACTACGGCTCAATTAATTGTTTTGTATAGTCTACATCTAATTCCTTTAAACGTTGTATCCAATCCTGTTTATTAATAAAAAAATCAGCATTATCAAATCGTTGCTGACATTCTTTAGCTGGAACAACAAAATAGCCCTCATAGGATTGCCCCCAAATCATATTTTCTTGAATTGCATAATTAAGCAAATCTGTAACAAGATAATAATCGTCAGAATTATATTTTTCTTGTTGAAGATTTCTTCCATACAACAACCAGACACCATCATCATCCATAAGAACATAATAAACATCAGAGATATCCTTATGTATTGGATTTACACCATAATAAATTCTAACTGAATAAGCTGCTATAAACAAAAACAATATCGCTATAAGAATATATTTCATTCTATAAAAAACCCAAGGGTAAGCCATACCACACCAATAAAAAGCATGGTCGGCATACCCATTAACTCCTGATAATTTCTTAGCGTCTTTGCGTGAAATATGTTCAAAAATAATCCGCGTTTATCCGCCAAATCCGCGTCATCCGCGTTCTATATCTCACACCGCTCCGGCAAACTTCGCTTCCAGATCAACTTTTACATCCTTCATCTGCTTATTAAGCTTAACTAAAGCCTTAAACATCTCTTGCTTCTTAACCTGATACTTAGCAACATCGGCCAGATCCTTCATTTCCTGCGGATCATCCTTCAAATTAAACAGCCGCAGCTTCTGAGCTTCCGGATAGGCAATCATTTTATAATCCCCTAAAGTTATCATTCGCTGCTGATGAGTATAACAGCCATAAATAGCTTCATACTGCTGTTTCCGTTTACCTTTTATCAAAGGCATCAGACTCTTAAATTCGACATGTTCAGTATTCTTCGCCCCGGCCAGTTCCAGTGAAGTAGCCATAATGTCCTGCAAATAAACCGGAGTATCAATTTGCTTTCCTGCCGGCACATCTGGCCCTACTACCATCAAAGGCACTCGCACGCTATGATCATACATATTCTGCTTACCCATCAATCCATGATGCCCGCAACTCAATCCATGGTCGGCACTAAAGAATATATAGGTATTATCCGCTTTGCCGCTGGCTTCTATCTCATCTAAGATTCGTCCTACCTGCTGATCCATATGGGTAATAATCGCATAATATTCCTGCCGATGAGTCTTAACCGCATAAGGTGTACGAGGAAACGGAGCCAAAGCCTCATCACGCAACTTGGCCGGACATCCCATTGCATCCTTATAAGGATAAACATCTAAATAATTTTCAGGCAATTCCAACTTTTCTATCGGGTACATATCAACGAATTTCTTGGGCGACTGCCGCGGATCATGCGGAGCATTAAAAGCCAGATACATAAAGGATGGCTTTTCTTTCTTGGCAGCAGCATCAATAAAACCTATCGATTCATTGCCAACAACTTCACTCCAATGAGTCCCACCTTCCCAATAACCACCTTTGCTCTTATCCCAGGGCGTCCAGGTCCCTTCTACGCCTTGGACCGGACGACTATATTGATCCTTTGTCGCTCTGGGCATCCCAGCACGCACATGGCCTACATTATCAAACACCCCGGTACTAACCTGCTTGACAGTTCCATCTGCCTGTTTTTCTTTGCTGGTCAAACCAATCTGCACATGCCATTTTCCGGTAAAATAAGTTTCATACCCGGCCTTGTGCATCATTGTTGACCAGAAACGCCCTGCCTGCTGTTCTGCCTGCATCGCATTTTTATTATCCAATTTATGAGCATTCCAAACAAATCGCCCGGTATTCAGCATCGCCCGGCTGGCAACACAAACAGCTCCATGCCAGGCCCCCATATTATATGCATGAGTAAAAGTTGTACCTTTATTCATCAATCGGTGCAGATTGGGTGTCTTAATTTCTTTACTGGTATTAGTCAGAATCGATTCATAAGTCTGATCATCAGCAAAAATAAATACAATATTGGGCTTACCCTTGCTGGCTGCCTTAGCTGCCGCAGTACAGCAACCCGGCACCGCTAACGCCGCCACACCTAAACCAACCGACTTCAAAAAACCACGTCTGTTCAAACTTGCCATCTCTACCTCTTTCCATCAATAAATATAAAAATTAGGAAAATATTACCTATAATGTATAGCAGGAGAAGCGTTTTTTATGCAATAAAAATAAAATTTTTATAAATCACCAAGCGAAATCCAGCTTCAGTTGACCAATGGGAAAGACATTCTAAATGTAGTGCCTTTACCTACCACGCTTTTAACTTGTATTTCTCCACCCAATTCTCTGACAATACCCTGAACCACCGCAAGTCCCAGCCCACTGCTGTCACAACAATCGCCTCCCCATTCAACACCCTCAGTCGTAAAAAATGGATCGAAAATCTGCGGTATATTTTCCGGCGATATTCCTACCCCATTATCACTGAACGACAGCACAATCCTGTCATCATTTTGCCTTAAACCTATCTTAATCTTACCACCTTTGGGCATAGCCTTTTCCGCGTTGGTCCTTAAATTTTTCAATACCTCATAAATCTTTGATCCGGGCACTTCAAATAAAGGAACACTATTAATATCCGCTACCAACTCTATCCTTTTATCAGGCAATTCAATCTCTGCGGTATGAATAAAGGCTAGAACCACTTCGGTCAAATCTTCCAGGTCAAATTGTCGTATATCTTTTTCTGCGAAAGTCAGAAGCGACCCGGTAATCTTGCTGACACGATTTGCCGCCTTCGCTGTCATATCCAGAGCCTGCCCCATCGCCAGGGGGTTATGACTGCTTTTGGCAAAATCTACAAAGGTCGATACACCTCCCATGATATTATTGAAATGATGGGCAACACCAGCGGCCAGTATCCCCAATGATGTGATTTTTTCGGCCTCTTGCAATTGTTTCTTTAATTGGGTCCGATGTGTTATATCCAATACCCAGCCCGATACCCCATGCACACAGCCTTTTTCATCCTGCACCGCCGAAATCCGCATCAGCATTGTCAGGTTAATATCATCGTGGACATGCTCAAATTCCAGTTCGCTAACCTTACCCATGCTCCTGGCCGATTCGACAGCTTCAATACCCCATTGATGATATCTCTCCGGCAAAATCTCCGCTAAGTTATTGCCAACCATTTTCGGCAAAATTTCCTTAAACAGAATCTTTGCCTGATTATTGACACCAGTTATCCTGCCATTGGCATCTGCCGATATTATCGCTATACTGCTGCATTCAAACAAATGCTTATAATAGTCTACCGGCAATTCATTATTATCTTTTATTGACAAGTATTCTTTTCCTGTTTTTTCTCAGACATTACCTATATTCCTATTAACGTCGACTGCGTCTGACATCACTTGGCTTTAGAACTTCGCTATGTGGCGACAATATCAATATCTTCTGCCGATGCCCCAGATTGCTATGGCTTTCCAGAAACTTATGTCCTACGGTATTTTTCTGATCTTGATCCAGAATTATACCAATAAAATTCCCATTTTGCAATGCCAGCGACATTCGCAGCTGGTCAAAAAAGGTTTTGGGATATTCTCGATAAAAACCCGTCTCGGTCTTTATTATCTCTCCGGTAGGCTCGGCACTTATATGCTTGGGCAAAATCTCAACATGGGTCGTATCAATCGGCGGGACCCGATCCCAGGGCATACAAGTCAGCTGAAAAATATAATCGCCTCGAGCCAGGGTAAAACCACGAGGAGATTCGCCTCCTCTGACAAAAATTGATTTCTCGGACTCCTGAAAATTCAATGGTATATCGGCATTTTCCAGTGAGCTTTGGTAGTACAATTGAATATCATGAATTACTATGCCGCCCAGCCCTTTCAATTTATCCCTGATTGCTGGCCACTTATCCAGCTCACCACCAAACAGCATCAAACTATTAGCAGACCAGTATTGCAATGATTTATCGCTCAAACCAGACTTGATATATATATGATCGCCTTTGGTAACGGCATTAATCGCATTTTCCTGATAAAAGTCCTGTTTACTCAGATCAATACTGCCGGGCAGCTCCATCAGCAGATACCGGCAGGTAACCTGTTTTATATCGCCGGTATAGCGGTCATCTAAAAATATTTCCTGCCCCTGCCGGATCAGCTCGGGGTCATATTCATCTTTTGGCCCAAAACAGCCCGGCAACATCAATAGCAGCATTAACAGGCACGGTATAAATGGCATTTTATATCCTTTCACGATATCCTTCTCCAAACTTTTGCAATTACTATCCTACTTACACCGCCACCTCTTGTCAAGACCTAGTCATCCGAGCTATAGTAAAATCACTGGATTTATTGCCGCCTAGACAATAAATCCATGTAACATTTAGCCGCAAGCCCCACATGCTTCCCAGCTTGTACCACAGTGCCCCAGCCCTGTAAAAATCCCCTTCTTGCCAATTTTTAGTAAACCCATGTCCTTTTCCGTCCCATCAGTACGATTATCCAAACAATTATCAATTTTCAATTGGCAATTTTCAATTATTATCCTATATTCTACCCATGACAAAACTCGACATAATAACATTAATACTATATCTGACCACAGTGCTCTACCTGGGCTTGCGTTTCCGCTCAAAAAACAAAACCCACGCCGAATTCTTCCTGGCCGGCCGCAACATGGGTTTTATCCCCATTGGCCTTTCGGTTATGGTCACCTCCTTCAGTGCCATCAACTACCTGGCCTTTCCCAATGAAGTCTTTGGCTTTGGCCTCTATGTCATCTTTGCCATCCCCGTTTTCTTTATTATCGCATGGCCAATTTCAAAAATCTGGATGCCCTTTTTCCATTCCATGCAGCTGACCTCAGCCTATCAATATCTCGAACTCCGTTTCAATTGGCAGGTGCGATCCCTGGCAAGTGCCCTTTTTATCCTCTGGCGACTAATCTGGATGGCTACCGCTCTATATGCCGCCGGCAACCTCCTGGCCGCTTTCACCAGCTATAAGCCTTCAACCGTAATTATTATCGCCGGCATAGTCGCCACCGCCTATACCTTTATTGGCGGCATGCGCGCCGTAATGTGGACCGATGTTCTCCAATTCTGCGTGCTCTTTGGCTCTATCGCCCTGGGCCTGCTCTATGCATCCAAAGATTCATCCTTTGCCGAAATCTTCACTATAGCCGCCCAGCATGGCAGACTCAAACCTTTCACTCCCTTTGACCCATCCTATTTCTCTCTGGACCCCAGAATAAGAATGACCTTTTTTAGCTGCATCATCGGCGTTTCGGTCGCTTTCCTTTCCCGCTATGGTTCTGACCAGGTTATCATGCAGCGATACTTCACCGCCAAAAATCTCCGGGCCGCACAAAAAGGCATTTGGCTCAATGCTCTGGCCTCGGCTTTTGCCATCAGTCTGCTGGCTCTCTTTGGCCTGGCTATCTTCGCCCATGCCGTAAAATCCGGGGCTTTAACTGACATCAATAATGCCGCCATCCCCAAACTGGCAAAACCCCAATTTCTGGCCATGATCAAATCTTTCCCCTCTGGCTTAACCGGCCTGTTTGCCTCAGGACTGCTGGCTGCCAGCATGAGCAGTATCGATTCGGGTATCAATGCCTGCTCGGCTGCCTATATAACCGACCTGCATCCCAAAATATTCAAAAACCAAACCGGCACCGCAATACTCGACAAAATTCTGACCTTATCACTGGGAATTCTAAGCACCACCTTAGCCCTTACCCTGATCCCTCTAATTGGCAAAACCAATACCCTGTTCATGATTGTCAACAAAGTAATCAATGGCCTGGGCTCACCTTTACTGGCCCTGTTCCTGCTGGGTATGTTCTCCAAACGCGTCAATGCCCCCGGCATCTTTATTGGCACAATCACCGGTTTAGCCGCCTCGATGTACATAACTTTCGCCGTAAAACCACTGGCTCTGCATTACTACGCCGCTGTAAACCTTCTGGCCACTATCATCCCTTGCTATCTATTCAGTATTATCGCCTCCTGGTCAGGCTATACCCCCGCTACCAACAAAATTACCCAAACCTGCCTGTTCTGGCGAAAAAATTCTAAAATGTAGTTGAACTATCCATCATCAAATGCTAATAATATTATGAAATGCTTTAATACTATAACTAACAAGGAGAAAGAATGACTTTATTAGATTATTTTGAAAATACCAAAGGTTCCGGTGTTTTAGCCACCGCGAACAGCAAAGGTGATGTCGATGTCGCTATATATGCCCGCCCCCATGTCATTGATGAAGAAAATATTGCTTTCATTATGAACGAAAGACTCAGCTACCACAATATTGTCGAGAACCCCAAAGCTGCCTATATATTTCAGGAAGATGGCCCCGGCTATCAGGGCAAAAGACTCTATCTGACCAAAACCAGACAAGATTCCAACCCCGAAACCATTAATGCCTTCCGACGCAAATGCAGCAACCATACCTATTCAGAAGAGACCAAAAAACATCTGGTTTACTTCCATATAGACAAAATCAGAAAAATCATCGACAAATAACCATACACAATCGTTAATAAAAATGAGTATGCACAGTCAGCATCTGGTAGTGCATACTCAATTATTGATAAGCGAAACTCTAAGTTTGTTATTTACTCAAACTTACCGAGCATTATCTGCAAGTATAGTTTTAATAAAGAATTAGTTAACATTTACCGCAGGTAAATACCAAAACTGTTCACTTTTTACTGTTAATTTTTAACTTACAAACTGACTTTCGGTCAGTTTGAGTTATTCACCTGATTTTTCAACCACTCAGGTCGATTGGTAGTAATACCTCTGACCCCAAGTTTTATCAGCCTTTTCGCTTCTGCCGGGTCATCCACTGTCCAAACATATAAATCCTGCCCAGCATCTCTCACCGCAACCATAAATTTTTCATCTATACCCTTATAGTAAACATCAAGACCATCAATCCCATCTTCTTTTACTTTAACTACCAGCTCAGGGTCAAGCGGCAAATACTCATTAGTTGTTTTATCTTTCTTAGCACTAACCAGCCAATAAGCTGGCACATCTGCCATCAATTCTTTACTCTTTTTAACAACCTCAAAATTAAAGGCAATCAAAACAATCTGATCAATCTTCCCGCTTTGCACAATGCTCTTTTGTAAGTAGGGATTGCTCAATAAATCACAAGTTATTACTCCGGCAATTAAACAAGTGAATTACTCCGCTTTTGCGTATTGCACTTTTTCGTGATTGAAAAACTTT